>NZ_JASCPK010000129.1:0-16693 GCF_029959385.1 Pseudomonas sp. PS01303 | reverse complement strand
CGATAGCGGTGTGTCTGTTTACGTACGAGTGACTGACACACCGCTATCGCGAGCAGGCTCACTCCTACAAGGGATCGTGTTGGTTCGGCAGGTTTGTCCGATATTCAGAAGTCCTTGACCGACGCCATCCAGCCCACCTCCCTACACTCTGCCCATTCCTTTCAAACGGCAGAGTTCTCCCCATGAACTACCTGATTTCGCTGGCCATCGGTCTCGGCGTTGGCCTGTTGTACGGTGCGCTCGACTTCCGTTCTCCCGCGCCGCCGGCCATCGCGCTGGTCGGTCTGCTCGGCATGCTTGCGGGTGAGCAGCTGTGGCCGATGGGCCGGCAATGGGTCGCCGCTTGGTTGTCCTGAATCTTTCTTTTTTCCTTCGGTGGATCACTCCATGAAAGCACTGCAATTCGATAAAACCGGCGACCTGTCCTCCCTGCGCTTCGTCGACGTGCCGACCCCGGTTGCTGGCGCCGATGAAGTCCTGGTGCAGATCAAAGCGGCCGGGCTCAATCCCAGCGATGTGAAAAATGTGCTCGGACGTTTCCCTTACACCACGTTGCCACGGATTCCCGGGCGCGATTTCGCCGGTGTCGTGGTCGAAGGCCCGCAAGCGTTGATCGGTCAGGAAGTCTGGGGCACGGGCCGTGAGCTGGGCTTTTTCGCCGACGGTTCCCACGCGCAATTCGTCAAACTGCCGGCCAACGGAGTCGCCCTCAAGCCGTCGCGTCTGAGCTTCGCCCAAGCCGCCAGCCTCGGCGTGCCGTACACCACGGCGTGGGATGCGTTGGAGCGCAGCCTCGTCAAAGCCGACACGCGTTTGCTGGTGATTGGCGGCGGTGCGGTCGCCACAGCGGCATTAGCGCTGGCCAAAGTGCGCGGCGCAAAAACTCTGGCAGCGGCGCGGCGTCCGGAGCAGGTGGCGGAGTTGCAAGCGCAGGGCTACCAGACGATTCAACTGGATAAACCCGAAGACCTCGGTGCGCAGGTCAACGCGGTGTATCAGGGCGGCGCTGAAGTGATCTTCGACACCACCGGTTTCTGGCTGCCCGCTTCGGTGGCGGCGCTGGCAATCTTCGGCCGAATCGCAATCATCGCCGCACCGGTGGACGGCCAAGTGCAGTTGCCGGCACTGGCGTTGTATCGCAAGGGCGGTTCGGTGGTCGGCGTCAACACATTGCTCTACGGCGTCGAAGCCTGCGCAGCGATGTTGAACCAGTTCGGCCAACTGTTCGATGAAGGCTCGCTGCCGTTGCCGCAAGGCCTGGTCGAATCACCACTGGCCGACGGCCTGGCGCGCTACACCGAAGTCAACGAGGGCGGCGGCGACAAAATCATCCTGATTCCCTGAGCCACCCAAATTCCCCTGACAACGCAAAACCTGTAGGAGCCGAGCTTGCTCGCGGAAACGGTGGATCAGCCAACCTCTCAGTCGACTGACCCACCGCCTTCGCGAGCAAGCTCAGCTCCTACAAGGGACTGTGTCGTCTGGGGTTACGCGGGCACTTCCAGATTATCCAGCGCCCGATTCACCGCCAGTTCCCCGAGCATCACCACCTGCTGAATCCCCAGCAACGTGTGGCGATACGGCGTGTCGAGCGCCGCGGCAAAATCACTGAGCATCACACTCGCCGAAGCCATCGACTCACACGCGTGGGCCAGCAGATCTTCGGTTTTGATATTGGGCGCGATGACGAACATCAGGCTCGGCAGACGCGGATCATCGTGAGTCGCACCGGGGCAGAGGTAGTGATCGAGCGCGCGTTCGGCGGCGTCGTGGAGTTTGCGTGAATGGGGGGATTCGTAGGGGGACGTGGTGTCGGTGGGTGTTGGTTTCAACATGATGTAGCTCCTCGATTGTTGGAGCCTCGATTGATCCGGGCTGCGAAACCCGATCGCTGATTCGTCAGCGACCTACAAACGATAAGGCCCGTCCCCAAGGCGCACAAGCCGGCGGATTCTGGCGTAGCTGTAGGCAATGGCGCAAGGTTGTGTAGCCTCGGAGAGTTTCTGCAGGTGTCTGTTAAACAACTGTGTTTAACATCAAAAGATCGCAGCCTTCGGCAGCTCCTACAGGGGGAACGCGAATTCTGTGTAGGAGCTGCCGAAGGCTGCGATCTTTTGATCGGTGTCCCTTAAAACTGGTAGCCCACGCCCGCGTAATACCCCCAGCCATTCGAGCGCGCACGGAAGTTGCCGTCGCCAAAATTCAGCTCGCTGCCGTCTTCCCAATTGCCGCCATTGTGGAAATACCGGCCCACCAGCGTGAAGCGCAAATGCGTGAACGAGTACAGCAACACATTGGTCGCCACCGTCGCATTGGCTGTTCGCGCCGGGTTGTCTTTGTGGATGTCGGAGCCGAAGTCGAAGTTGGTGAAGCCGATGTAGGTCAGTGAGGCGCCGTTGCTGAATTTGTCGATGGGCACGATGTATTTGAGTTGGGCGCGGTAGCCGTCCCACGAGTATTCGTTGCTCGCGCCGTAGTTTTCCCACTGATAACGGCCGTAGAGGTTGGCCGACAGGTTGACCCGCGAGTGCGTGTCGATGTCGGTGCCGAAACCGCTGTAGAGGGTGTTGGCGCGGTTTTCCTTGCGGCTGCCGTGGTCGTAGATCCAGTCGAACGCGACGTACCATTCCTTGAACGGGCCGATGGCCAGGCTGCGGCCGGCGAGGTAATCGATGGAGATGCGCGGTTCGTGTTCCATGAACAGCGGCGAGCCGTGATCCCACACGCCTTTGTCGTGACTGTTGCCGATGTTGAAGATCTTCGGGATGTCGACGTAGCCGTACAGCTCGAACGGGCCTTTGCGGCCGAAGTACTCGTATTCCAGATAAATGTCGTCAGCGGGTTGCGGGCCGAAGCTGATGTCTTTGCTGCCAATCAGCATCAGATCCTGGTTGTACCAGTCCGACAGGTACGCGCCTTTTTTCGGTGGACTGGCTTCCGGGCTGAGGGCTTCGCCTTGGGCGGATTCTTCCGGCAGAACGGGCTGAGCGGGTTGCGCGAAAACGCTGTGGCTGAGAAGTCCGGTAACGCCGGTCAGTAGCAAGGAAACAGTCAGCGTGCGCGCAAACGGAGCGCGAGGGGGGAGTGCGGCGTGCATTCAAAGTCCTTTTTTGCAGATCAAGGCCCGGCGTTCTGCGGGTCTGTAGGGTTTTGTTACGAAAATGCCGTGATTGACGCTGCGCAAACGTTTGCACAAGGCGTACCAATTATTTCAACAGGCTGAAATATTGGGGGTTTTACGGATATTTTTGACGGAGTGGTCAGTCGAGTAGGTCGCCACAAAATTCATGCTTGGAACGAGCCCTGTGGTGAGGGGATTTATCCCCGACGGGGCGCGCAGCGGCCCCAAAAAGCCAAGGCCTGCTGCGCAGTCCATCGGGGATAAATCCCCTCACCACAAAGGCCATCCCACAGGTTTCATATCAGCCTCAAGAGCCGTGAGTACGGGTCAAAAGGCTTATTCCAGACTGCTCTAGCACCAAAGTATTAATGCCATTTAACCAATGCCCCATCGCAGGGCATCAACTAGCGTGTGTCAGGAATAGAACGGTTTTGTAATGACCGTCGCAGTCTTGATTCGCGTGTCGAATAAGCCGCTGCTTGTCCACGCCGTCAAGGAAGAATCTGGCCATACAAGGAGTAGCCCGTGGAAGCAAGGTTTGGTGTCGCCCTCGTCTCGCGTTTTTCCCCTCTTTCCCTTGCTGTGCATTTGAGCGTCGCCGGACTGTTGTTCGGCGGGGTGAGCGCGCCCGCGCTGGCCACGTGCTCCACGGCCGGTTCGATCGTTACGTGTACGGGTGTGCCGCCATTGCCACTGGTTCCCAACGACTTCGCCAGTGCCACTAACAATCTGACGGTCAACGTCAACAGCGGCGCGCAGATGAACGCGACCCTTGGCGGCCATGTGATGGATTTGACCGGGGTCAACATCACCCTGAACAACTCCGGCATCATCGACCCGGCAGTCCTCGGTCTGGTCTCGGTTTTGAGTGGCGGGGCATTCATCGGCAGTGGCGCTACCAGCACGGTCAGCGTGCTCAACAACGCTGGCGCGATCATGCGGGGCACCGGGATGTTACTGGGGCTCAACCTGACCAGCATCGACGGCCTGGCCCTTTCGGTTAACAACGCGGCAACCGGCACCACCAGCATCACCAACAACGGCACCATCACCTCGACCGGACTCTCGATCGGCGGCATCACGTTGGCGGATACCCCGGTGATCGGCGTCTATGGTGGTTCACAAGTCAACATGACCAACAGCAACACCGGCGTCATCAACGGCCGAATCGCATTCGAAACGTCGGCGGCGGGCAACACCTTCTCTAACTCCGGTGCGATTACCGGTGGTGTGTCGATGGGCGCGGCGAGCACCAACACTTTTACGGCAGTGACCGGTTCTTCGGTGCAGGTTGGTGATGGTGTACAGATCAGCGTCGGCCTCGGCGGTCTGGTTAATATCAACCTGACCTTTGCGCCAACCGGCACGGTCGATGGCGGTGCGGGCGGCACCAACAGTCTGATCTTGCAAAATACTGGCGGCGTCGGCGGCGGTATCACCGAGACTGGCACGGCGTCGAGTGCGACCTACGTCAACTTCAACAATCTGACGATCAACAGCGGCACCTGGACGTTGCAGGGGCCATTGGTCAGTGGTGCGACCACGCTCAATGGCGGTATCGCGAACTTCAATAACAACGCCACGTTCGGCAGCGGTGTGCTCACCTCCAACGGCGGGATTCTGCAGGCGAGCAATGCCGGGTTGAATATCAGCAATCTGATTTCCCTCGGTGCTGGCGGCGTCACGGTACAAGGCGGCAATGCCACCACCCTGAGCGGGGTGATTTCCGGCAGCGGCGGTTTCACCAAGGCCGGTACCGGCCAACTTAACCTCGGCGCCGCCAACACCTATCTGGGCAACACCACGCTCAATGGCGGCACGGTGCAAGTCAGCAATAATCTGGCATTCAGTGCCGGCACCCTCAACGTGACCGGCGCGACAACCCTGAGCGCACCGGGCACGATCAGCCTGGCCAACGCCATCAGCCTCGGCGGCACACTGACCGCTGGCGGTACCGGCGCACTGACCCTCGGCGGCTTGATCAGCGGCAGCAGCGGCTTGACCAAAACCGGCACCGGCAGCCTGACCCTCAGCGGCGCCAACGCTGGTTTCACCGGCACCACCACCCTCAGCGCCGGCAGCCTGCTGGTGACCAACAACAACTCGCTGGGCAGCGGTGTATTGAACACCGCCGCCGGCACCAGCCTCGACAGCACCGCCAACGTCACGCTGGCCAATAACATCGGCATGACCGGCGCGCTCAACGTGCTCGGCAGCAATGCCTTGACCCTCGGCGGCGTGTTGAGCGGAACCGGCGGCATCACCAAATCCGGGACTGCCAGCCTGACCCTGACTGGCAACAACACCAACAGCGGCAACACGCTGCTCAATGCCGGCAGCCTGCTGGTGGGCAGCAATACCGCGCTGGGCACGGGTGCGCTGAATACAGCCGCCGGGACCACGCTGGATGCGACGGCGGCGGTGACCCTGGCCAACGCCGTCGCGGTGACCGGGGCGCTGACCGTTGGCGGCACGCAGGCACTGGGCCTGAGCGGCGTCGTCAGCGGCGCCGGCAACTTGATCAAGAACGGCACCGCCAACCTGAGCCTCAGCGGCAACAACACTTTCTCCGGCGGTACCGCGCTCAACGCCGGCACATTGATTGTCGGCTCCAACACCGCGCTGGGCACCGGCGCGTTGACCACCGCAGCGGGCACCACTCTCGATGCCAGCACGGCGGTCGCACTGACCAACGCAGTTTCGCTGGGCGGCAATTTGAACGTCGGCGGCAGCGCCAATCTGACCCTCGGCGGCATCGTCAGCGGCAGTGGCGGGCTGACCAAAAACGGCGCGGCCAACCTCATTCTCAATGGTGCCAACACCTTCCTCGGTGCCATTGCGCTGAACGCCGGCACCATCACCGCAGGTGCCAACGCGGCGCTGGGCAGCGGCAATATCACCGTGGGCGGTGTGGCTACGCTCGACAGCAATGCGGCAGTAACCTTGAACAACGCCGTCATTCTCAACAACAGCCTGGGGATCGGTGGCAGCAACGGATTGACCCTCGGCGGCGTGATCAGCGGCGCCAGCCAACTGGTGAAAAACGGCGCCGCGAATCTCACGCTTAACGGCAGCAACACCTACAGCGGCGGCACCACGCTGAATGCCGGCAGCCTGACCGTCGGCAACGGCGCAGCACTGGGCACCGGCGCCTTGTCGGTGGAAGGTGCGGGCACGCTCAACAGCAGCGCTGCCGCCACCCTGAACAACAACGTGATTCTCAACGCCAACCTCACCGCCGGCGGCGCTAACGCGCTGACCCTCGGCGGGGTGATCAGTGGCAGCAACGGTCTGATCAAAACCGGCGCTTCGAGCCTGACCCTCAACGGCAATAACACTTACACCGGCACCACGGCACTGAACGCCGGCTCGCTGATCGTCGGCTCCAGCACCGCCCTCGGCACCGGCACACTGAACGCCTCGAACGGCACCACCCTCGATGCCAGCGCCGCCGCGACGCTGGCCAACAACGTCAACCTCGGCGGCACCTTGACCCTGGGCGGCAGCAATGCGCTGACCCTCGGCGGTGTGGTCGCCGGTATCGGTGGATTGACCAAGAACGGCGCTGCCGACCTGATCCTCAACGGCGCCAACACTTATTTTGGCAACACGGCGCTGAACACCGGCAAACTGACCGTCGGCAGTAACACCGCGCTGGGCTCCGGCACATTAAACGCGGCGGCCAACACTTCGCTGGACGCCAACACGGCCGTCAGCCTCAACAACGCCGTGGCGCTCGCCGGTGCCTTGAACATCGGCGGCACGGCGGACATGACGCTCACTGGTCTGGTCAGCGGCGCCGGCAGTCTGGTGAAAGACGGTGCGGCCAATCTGATTCTCAACGCGGCCAACAACTACCTGGGCGGCACCACGTTGAACGCCGGCACCTTGACCGTCGGCAACAGCTCGGCGCTCGGCTCCGGGGCATTGACTGTCGCTGGCGCTGCAACGCTGGACAGCAATTCGCCGCTGGTTAATCTCGGCAACGCTGTCACCCTGAATGCCGGACTGACCGTGGGCGGTACACAGAACCTGACCCTCGGCGGCGTCACCAGTGGCACAGGTTCACTAATCAAAAACGGCGCCGCTAACCTGACCCTCAACGGCAACAACACTTTCAGCGGCGGCACCACTCTGAATGGCGGCACGCTGACCCTGGGCAATGCCAACGGCCTGGGCAGCGGCGCATTGGTCGTCGGTGGCGCGGCAACGCTGGATAACAGCGCTTCGTTCGGCATCGGTAACGCGATTACGTTGAACGCCGGGCTGACCGTTGCCGGCAACAATGATTTGAGCCTGAACGGCATCATCGACGGCGCCGGCAGCCTGACCAAAAACGGTCTGTCGGATCTGACTCTGGCGGGCAACAACACCTTCACCGGCGCGCTGAACATCGTCTCCGGCAGCGTCACCACGCTCAATGCCAACGCTCTGGGCAACGCCTCCGGGGTCAACATCAGCGCCGGCGCCGGGCTGAATCTGGGCAGTGATGCCAGCCTCGGCGCGCTGACCGGTAGCGGCAGTGTGCAACTGACCGGCAGCAATCTGCTGACCGTCGGCACCGGCGACGTCACCAGTACGTTCGACGGCGATCTCAGCGGCAGCGGCGGCCTGGTCAAAGTCGGCACCGGCACCCTGAACCTCACTGGCATCAACGGCATCACCGGCAACACCGCGATCAACGGCGGCATCGTCGATCTCAGCGGTTCGCTGGCCAGTGCACAGGTCAACGTCAACACCGGCGGTACGCTGACCGGCACCGGTTCGGCGATTGGTAGCGTCAACGTCAATAGTGGCGGCCATCTGGCGTTGTCCTCGGGCAACCAACTGTCCGCCGGTGCGCTGACCCTCGCGGCTGGCAGCAATGTCGATGTGGCACTGGGCACACCGTCGACCACCTCGCTGATGAATGTCGGCGGCAATCTCTCCCTCGACGGCAATCTCAACGTCACTGACGCGGGTGGTTTCGGCGTCGGCGTGTATCGCCTGTTCAACTACACCGGCGCCCTGACCAATTTGGGTCTGGATGTCGCCAGCGTGCCGGTCGGCTACGGCCTCGGCGATTTGGTGGTGCAGACTGGCGTGGCCAATCAGATCAATATTCAGGTGTCGGCGCCGAATTCCAATATCCGCTACTGGGACGGCAGCCAGACCATCGCCAACGGTGTGGTCGACGGTGGCAGCGGTACGTGGAATGCGGTCGGCACCAACTGGACCGACGCCAATGGCTTGGTCAACCAGCCGTGGGCCGGCGACTTCGCAGTGTTCCAGGGCACCGCTGGCACGGTGACGGTGAACGGCACGCAATCGTTCACCGGCATGCAATTCCTCACCGATGGCTACAACGTGGTTAACGGCGCGGCGGGGCAACTCACAGCGGTCAACGGCACCGGTGGCACCACTTCGTTGCGCGTTGATCCGGGTGTGACCGCGACCATCAATGCCAATATCGACGGCAGCGGCATCCTCAACAAACTCGACGCCGGCACGCTGGTACTCGGTGGTGCCAACACTTATACCGGCGGCACGCAACTCGACGGCGGCAAACTCATTGTCGGCAGCAACACCGCGCTGGGCACCGGCACATTGACGGCGAATGCCGGCACGCAACTGGACAGCAACGCAGCCGTGACGCTGGCCAACGCTGCGACACTGAATGGCAACCTCACCGTGGTTGGCAGCAATGCGTTGACCCTCAATGGCGTGATTGGCGGCACTGGCGGCCTGATCAAAACCGGCACAGCGAATCTGACCCTTGGCGGCAACAACGCCTTCCTCGGGCCGGTAGCGCTGAACGCTGGCGGGCTGATTCTGGCGTCGAACTCGGCGCTCGGTTCGGGCACTTTGAATGCGGCGGGCGGTACCACGCTGGATGCGAGCACGGCAGTGTCGCTGAACAACGCGGTCAACCTGGCCGGCAATCTCGGCATCGTCGGCACGGCGGATCTGACCCTGGCCGGCACGGTCAACGGTGCCGGCAGCTTGGGTAAAAATGGCGCGTCGAACCTGACACTCAGCGGCAACAACAACTTCCTCGGCGGCACCACTCTCAATGCCGGCACCCTGACCGCCGGCAGCAACTCGGCGCTGGGTCTGGGCAACCTCACCGTCGCCGGTGCCTCGGCGCTGGACAGCAACAGCGCGCTGAGCCTGGGCAATAACATTGTGCTCAACGCCAACCTGAGCAACACCGGCAGCAACAACCTGACGCTGGCGGGTGTGGTCAGCGGCGCGGGCGGACTGATCAAGGACGGCGCGTCGAACCTGACCCTCAACGGCATCAACACCTTCACCGGCGGCACCACGCTGAACGCCGGTACGCTGACCCTTGGTACCGGCGGATCTCTGGGCAGCGGCGCGCTGACCGTGGCCGGTGCCTCGACCCTCGACAACTCGGCGCCACTGGTGCTGGCCAACAACCTCAACGTCAACGCGAATCTGGCGCTGGCCGGTAACAACAACCTGACCCTCGGCGGTGTGATCGCCGGCGCCGGCACGCTGACCATAAACGGTCTGGCCGACGTGACCCTGAGCGGCAGCAACACCTTCAGCGGCACCTTCGATGTGGCATCCGGCAGCCTGACCACGCTGAGTGGTGCGGCGCTGGGCAACAACGCCTCGGTTAATCTCGCTGGCGGCGCGGCGCTGAATCTCGGTGCTTCGGGCAGCCTCGCCAGCCTCACCGGCAGCGGCACTGCGCTGATCGGCACCGGCAATACGCTGAGCCTCGGCGGCAACAACGTCAGCAGCACCTTCGCCGGCATTCTCAGCGGTGACGGCGGGCTGAGCAAACTCGGCACCGGCACGTTGACCCTCAGCGGCATCAGCGACCTGACCGGCGACACCAATGTCAACGCCGGTACCTTGCAGGTCGACGGTTCGCTGGCCAGCGGCAATGTGCTGGTCAACAACGGCGGCACCCTCGGCGGCAGCGGCACGTTGACCGGAGCCGTGACGGTGGCCGATGGCGGTCATCTGGCGGGTGTCACCGGCAGTACGCTGAACGTGAGTTCGCTAGTGCTCAACGGCAACTCCAACTTCGACGTTGGCCTCGGCACACCGGTCTCCGGTGGCGGCAATGCGCTGGTCAATGTCGGCGGCAATCTGACCCTCGACGGCACCCTCAACGTCAGCGACATCGGTGGTTTCGGCAGCGGCGTGTATCGCCTGATCGACTACACCGGCGGCCTGACCGACAACGGCATGCTGATCGGCACCGTGCCGGGCAGCGTCACCCCCGGCGATTTGACCCTGCAAACCGCGCTGGCCAATCAGATCAATCTGCTGGTCACCGCGCCGGGCGTCACCGTGCAGTTCTGGGACGGCAATCAATTGGTTGCCAACGGATCGGTCGAAGGAGGCAGCGGTACTTGGGGCACTGGCACCACCAACTGGACGGACGTCAACGGTACGACCAATCAGGCCTGGACCAACAACTTCGCAGTGTTCCAGGGCGCGGCGGGCACAGTTACGGTCAACGGCGCGCAAACCGTCACCGGGCTGCAATTTGTCACCGACGGCTACAGCCTGCAAAACGGCACGGCCGGTTCGCTGAACCTGGTCAACGGCTCCTTGGGCAACGCCACTGTGCGTGTTGACCCGAACGCCACCGCGACCATCGGCGTAGCGCTCAACGGCGCCGGCACGCTGGGTAAATACGACACCGGTACGCTGGTGCTCAACGCGGCCAACGGTTACACCGGCGGCACGGCGCTTAACGGCGGCAAGATTGTCGTGGGCAACGACGCAGCGCTCGGCACGGGCGTATTGACCGCCGCCGACGGCACCGCGCTGGACAGCAACGCGGACATCAGCCTCGCCAACGATGTGCTGCTCAACGGTGGCTTGAATATCGCCGGCAGCAACGCCTTGACCCTCGACGGTGATGTCAGCGGCAGCGGCAGTCTGATCAAGTCTGGCACTTCGAGCCTGACCCTCAACGGCAACAACACTTACAGCGGTGGCACGCAACTCGCCGACGGTTCGCTGGTGCTGGGCAATAACAGCGCCATCAGCAGCGGTGCCTTGAGTGTGACCGGCAACGGCACTCTCGACAGCACCTCGGCGCTGCAACTGGCCAACGCGATCAACCTCGGTGCGCAACTGACCCTGGCCGGTAACCAGGACACCACACTGCTCGGCGCGATCACCGGCACCGGCAGTCTGCTGAAAAACGGCACGGCTGATCTGACGCTCAGCGGCGCCAACACTTACAGCGGTGGCACCACGTTGAATGGCGGCAACACCTTCGGCGACACCAGCAGCCTGCAAGGCGCGATCGTCAACAACGCGACGCTGACCTTCGAGCAAAACGCCGATGGCAGCTACACCGGCAACCTCACCGGCACTGGCGAGCTGAACAAAACCGGTACCGGCCAATTGCTTCTGACCGGCAACAACGGCTTCACCGGCAACACCTCGGTGCAGGCGGGCAACCTGAGCGTCAACGGCGTGCTCAACAGCGCCAACGTCGCGGTGGCCAGCGGTGCCAGTGTTGGCGGCAGCGGCACGCTCGCTGGCAACGTGCAACTGGCCGACGGCGCAACATTGCTCGGTGGCGGCGCAGCGGCGCCATTGTCGGTCGGTGCGCTGAGCTTGTCCTCGGGCACTAACCTGGACTTCAGCCTGGGTTCGGCGGCGAGTTCCACCACCGTGGTCAACGTCGCCGGCAATCTGACCCTCGACGGTACGCTGAACATCAGCAACGCCGGCGGCTTCGGCACTGGCGTCTATCAACTGTTCAGCTACGGCGGCAGCCTGACCGACAACGGTCTGGTCTATGGCAGCCTGCCGGTGCCGGTCGACAACCTGACGCTGCAAACCGCGATTGCCAATCAGATCAACCTGCTGGTGCAAAACGCCCCGGGTGAAGTGCAGTTCTGGAACGGCGGCAAAACCAATCCGGACGGCACCATCGGTGGCGGTAGCGGCGTGTGGGGCCCGGACACCAACTGGACTGACCCGACCGGTACTCAGGCGCAAGGTTCGACCGGTCAATTCGCGGTGTTTGGCGGCACGGGTGGCACGGTCACCGTGGTCGGCAATCAGCAATTCACCGGTATTCAGTTCCTTGCCAACGGCTACAACCTGACACCGGGTGCGGGCGGCACGCTGACCCCGGTCAACGGTGCTGACGGCAGCCTCGCACCGGTGCGGGTCAATGCCGGGGCCAGTACGGAAATTGCCGTGCCGCTGGTGGGCACCGGGGGTATCGAGAAACTGGATTCCGGCACGTTGATTCTCAGTGGCGCGAATACTTACAGCGGTGGCACCACCATCAGCGGCGGTACGCTGATCGGTAACACCACCAGCCTGCAAGGCAACATCCTCGACAACGCTGCCCTGGTGTTCCAACAGAATGTTAATGGCGCTTTCAACGGTACGCTCAGCGGCACCGGATCGATTGCCAAGCGTGGTGACGGCACGCTGTTGTTGACCGGTAATCAACCGTTCAGCGGCACGGTGGCGGTCGATCAAGGTGTGCTGCAAGTGGGCAGCCGCGATGCGACGGCTTCGCTCGGTGGCCAGGTGACGGTGTCCAACGGTGCAGGTCTGAGCGGCAACGGCAGCGTCGGCTCGGTCGTCAACCACGGTGTGGTGGCGTCGGGCGGCGACGCGGGCAATCTGAGCGTCGCCGGCAACCTGACCAACGCCGCAGACGGTGTGCTGGCCCTGACGGTCAACTCGCCAACCGCCACGCCGCTGACTGTCGGCGGCACGGCGGCACTGGACGGTGGTCTGCAAGTGACAGCATTGGCGCCGTTCACGGGCGCCACCACTTACACGCTGATCACGGCGGGCGGTGGTGTCACTGGCACCTTCAGCGCAGCGGATCTGCCGCAATACGCCTTCCTCAGCACCGCGCTGGTGTATGACGCCAATGCGGTGAACCTGGCGGTCAGCCGCAACGGCAACTCGTTTGCCGATGTCGCTGCCACCGGCAACCAAAGTCGTACTGCTACCGCGCTGGACAACAATGGCCCGGCCGGCGCCGAGTTGCAGAACCAGATCATCAACCTCAGCGTGGCCGGTGCGCGCAATGCCTTCGACAGTCTGTCCGGGGAGATTCATGCCAGCACCGCCAGCGCGATGCTTGAGGATTCGCGTTACGTTCGCGAGGCGGTCAACGATCGCATGCGCCAACCGTCGTGCAGCGCTGCGGATGATCCACGCCGCGCGCTGGCGCCAAGTGACAATCAATTGAGCAGCAACGGTTGCCACGGCGAAATGGTCGGCTGGGCGCGCGCACTCGGCGCCTGGGGTGAATCGGATGGCGACAGCAACAGCGCCAGCCTCGATCGCAACCTCAGCGGCTTCATGCTCGGCACCGACAAGCAACTCGACGATTCGTGGCGCTTGGGCATGGCGGCCGGTTACACCCGCAGCGACCTCGATGCCCATGATCGTCAGTCGGATGCCACGGTCGAAAGCTACCACCTGGCGGCGTACCTCAACTCGCAGTTCGATGCACTGGCGGTGCGCCTCGGCGCGGCGTACAGCTGGCACGACATCGAGACCAAACGCGACGTCAGCGTCGGCAGCTACAACGATCGTCTGGAAGCCAACTACGACGCACGCACTGCGCAAGTGTTCGGTGAGGTCGGTTACACCGTCGAAGCGGCCGGCATCGCGCTGGAGCCGTTCGCCGGTCTGGCATACGTCAACTACGACAGCGACAAGGCCAAGGAAAAAGGCGGGGTAGGGCGTCTGAAGGCGGAAGCCGATCAGGACATCACCTTCTCCACCCTCGGCCTGCGCGCCGGCAAAGTCATCACCCTGGCCAACGGCGGGCAATTCACCCCGCGCGCGGCCATCGGCTGGCGCCATGCCTTCGGCGACACCAAACCGGACGCTGACCTGACGTTTATCGACGGCGGCGCCTCGTTCAGCACCCAAGGCGTGCCGATCGCCAAGGACAGCGCGATCGTCGAAGCGGGCGTCGACTTCCAGATCAGCCCGACCGGCAAACTGGGCATTGGTTATTCGGGGCAACTGTCGAATGACAACAATGACCATGCGATGACGGTGAGCTTTAGTCTGGGTTTCTGATTAGGGTTGAAGCACCTGTTTAACCGCCCGCAAGGGCGGTTTTTTTTGGTCCGCTACAAGGGTCAGGTCGTACCCCTGTGGCGAGGGGATTTATCCCCGTTGGGTTGCGAAGCAGCCCCAAAACCATTCACATCGGTGTGTCAGAAAAATTTGGTTGTCTGGATTTGGGCCTGCTGCGCAGGCCAGCGGGGATAAATCCCCTCGCCACAGGGGCCTTCACTGACGCCACAAAATCTGCGGCCCCGCGCTCTGCTAGAATCCGCCCCATTCACTGCCAGAGATTCCCACATGAGCGAGCCGATTCGTCTGACCCAATACAGCCACGGTGCCGGTTGCGGCTGCAAGATTTCCCCGCAGGTGCTGGAGGTGATTCTCGCCGGCAGCGGTGCGCAGAACCTTGATCCGAAACTGTGGGTCGGCAATGCCTCGCGTGACGATGCTGCGGTGTACGAGATCGATGCCGAGCGCGGTGTGGTGTCGACCACCGACTTTTTCATGCCGATCGTCGACGACCCGTTCGACTTCGGCCGCATTGCTGCGACCAACGCGATCAGCGACATCTACGCGATGGGCGGCGATCCGTTGATGGCGATTGCGATCCTCGGCTGGCCGGTCAATGTGCTGGCGCCGGAAGTCGCGCGCGAAGTGATTCGTGGCGGCCGCTCGGTGTGCGACGCGGCGGGGATTCCGTTGGCGGGCGGGCATTCAATCGATGCGCCAGAGCCGATTTTCGGACTCGCCGTTACGGGGCTCGTGGAAAAACGCCACATGAAGCGCAACGACACTGCCACCGCCGGTTGCCTGTTGTACCTGACCAAACCGCTGGGGATCGGCATCCTCACCACCGCCGAGAAGAAGGGCAAATTGCGCGCTGCTGATGTCGGCGTGGCTCGCGACTGGATGTGCACCTTGAACAAACCCGGCAGCCGCTTCGGCAAACTCGCTGGCGTCACGGCGATGACCGACGTCACCGGTTTCGGCCTGCTCGGCCACCTGGTTGAAATGGCTGACGGCAGTCAACTGACCGCGCGCATCGCCTACGATAAAGTGCCGCGTCTGGACAGCGTCGAGTATTACCTCGATCAGGGCTGCGTACCCGGTGGCACGTTGCGCAATTTCGACAGCTATTCAAGTAAGGTTGGCCGCGTGCAGGAGCTGCACAAACGCGTACTGTGCGATCCGCAAACCAGCGGCGGTCTGCTGATTGCCGTGACGCCTGAAGGCAATGACGAATTCCTCGCCGTCGCCGCCGAACTGGGTCTGAACCTGGCGCCGATCGGCGAACTGGTTGAGCGACAGACGAACGCAGTCGAGGTGATTTGATGCTCCGCGACTGCACCGACTATCACGATATTTTCCTCAACGACCGGCCGCTGATGGATGCCCGCGCGCCGGTCGAGTTTCACAAAGGCGCATTTCCCGGCGTGATCAACTTGCCGCTGATGAACGACCTCGAACGGCAGAAGATCGGCACCTGCTACAAGCAACACGGCCAGCAGGCGGCCATCGAGTTGGGCCATCAATTGGTGTCCGGTGCGGTGAAGGCCGAGCGCATCCAGGCCTGGGCCGATTTCGCCCGCGCCCATCCTGAAGGGTTTATCTATTGTTTTCGCGGTGGCCTGCGTTCGCAGATCACTCAGCAGTGGCTGCGTGATGAGGCGGGCATCGACTATCCACGCGTTGGCGGTGGTTACAAGGCGATGCGCAACTTCCTCATGGACACCACTGAGCAAGCTATCGAGCAATGTGATTTCGTCCTGCTCGGCGGCATGACCGGCACCGGCAAAACCGAAGTGCTGTTGCAGTTGCGCAATGGTCTCGATCTGGAGGGCCACGCCAATCATCGCGGTTCGAGTTTCGGCAAACGCGCCACCGGGCAGCCATCGAACATCGATTTTGAAAACCGTCTGGCCATCGACATCCTCAAGAAGCGTGCTGCCGGGATCGAGCAGTTCGTGCTCGAGGATGAGAGCCGGGTGGTCGGCAGTTGTGCTTTGCCGCTGCCGCTGTATCAGGGCATGCAGCAGTACCCGATGGTCTGGCTGGAAGACAGTTTCGAAGATCGCGTCGAGCGGATCCTGCGTGATTACGTGGTGGATCTGTCGGCGGAATTTGTGGCGGTGCACGGGGAGGAGGGGTTTACCTTGTTCTCGGAGCGGCTGCTGGAGAGCCTGAACAACGTGCAGAAGCGTCTCGGTGGCGAGCGGCATCGGCGGTTGCTGGTGTTGATGGAGGAGGCGCTGATCGAGCAGGGGCGTAGCGGGTCGGTGGATCTGCATTGCGGCTGGATCGAAGGGATGCTGCGCGAGTATTACGACCCGATGTATGTGTTTCAGCGCGAGAAGAAGGGCGGGCGGATTGAGTTTGCCGGTGAGAGCGGGGCGGTGATTGAGTATTTGCGGGGGCGGGTGAGTCAGAAGGATTGATGTTGAATTGACTGGCCTCATCGCGAGCAGGCTCACTCCTACAGGGGGAACGCATTTCAACTGTAGGAGTGAGCCTGCTCGCGATGGGGCCGCGTCA
>NZ_JASCPK010000128.1:0-16760 GCF_029959385.1 Pseudomonas sp. PS01303 | reverse complement strand
GCTCGCGATAGCGGTGGGTCAGTCAATATCGGTGTTGAATGTCACACCGCTATCGCGAGCAGGCTCACTCCTACAGGTTGCCCTGCGTATAGCCTGAAAAGTAGCTTCGTTTCCATGACTGCCAAAAAATCCCCCGCCTACATCGGCCGCTTCGCCCCGACCCCCAGTGGCCATCTGCATTTCGGCTCGCTGGTAGCCGCCCTCGCCTCTTACCTCGATGCCCGTTCAGTCGGCGGTCGCTGGCTGGTGCGCATGGAAGATCTCGATCCGCCGCGTGAAGAACCCGGTGCGCAGAGCGCGATTCTCAAGGCGCTGGAAAGCTACGGTTTCGAGTGGGACGGCGACATGGTGCGCCAGAGTGATCGACATGACGCCTACGCCGACGTGCTCAACAGCCTGTTCAATCACGGTCTGGCCTACGCCTGCACCTGCTCGCGCAAACAGCTCGAAGCGTACAACGGCATTTATCCGGGCCTGTGCCGTAACGCTGGACATGATCAACAAGACGCAGCGATCCGCCTGCGCGTGCCGGAGCTGGAATACCATTTCATCGACCGCGTGCAGGGCGAGTACCGCCAGCACTTGGGTCGCGACGTCGGCGATTTCGTCATTCGCCGCCGTGACGGGCTCTACGCCTATCAACTGGCCGTGGTGCTCGATGATGCGTGGCAAGGCATCACCGACATCGTCCGTGGTGCCGACCTGCTCGACTCGACACCGCGCCAGCTCTACCTGCAAGAACTGCTGGGCCTGCGCCAACCGCGTTACCTGCACCTGCCGCTGATTACCCAACCGGACGGCAACAAGCTCGGCAAGTCCTACCGTTCGCCGCCGCTTGAAGCAGATCAGGCCATGCCATTGCTGCTGCGGGCCCTGCGTGCTTTGGGGCAAAATCCCGGCGCCGAACTGGCCCACGCCTCGCCGCAAGAATTGCTCAGTTGGGGCAGCAAGCATTGGGATGCGACGAAGATCCCGCGCACACTGACCCTGCCCGAAGCGCAACTGCTATGACGACACTTGCAGTCGCGCGCCCATCCGTTACCATCGCCGCACGTTTTCGGGCACGCGCATAAAAAAGAGAGGCCGGGATGTACATCTATCGCTTGGTCCTGCTTTTAGTCGTGGGGATCTACCTGTTTTCCCCCGCCATCATGGATTGGTGGATCGACGCTACGGGCGCCTGGTATCGCCCCTATCTGCTTTGGCTGATCCTGATTGTTGTGACCTTCATCCTGCAGAGCCAAAAAGATGCCGATGAGCTTTAGCCTGACCCAGATGATCCTGATCAGCGCCGCGTACCTGGCGGTGCTGTTCGGCGTTGCCTGGGTCAGCGAACGGGGCATGATCCCGCGCGCGATCATTCGCCACCCACTGACGTACACCTTGTCGCTGGGGGTTTACGCCAGTGCGTGGGCGTTCTACGGCACGGTCGGCCTCGCGTATCAGTACGGCTACGGTTTTCTGTCCAGTTACCTCGGCGTGTCCGGCGCGTTTCTGCTGGCGCCGGTGCTGCTCTATCCGATTCTGAAAATCACCCGCACCTATCAACTGTCGTCGCTGGCGGATCTGTTTGCCTTTCGCTTTCGCAGCACCTGGGCCGGTGCGCTGACCACGATCTTCATGCTGATTGGCGTGTTGCCGTTGCTGGCGTTGCAGATTCAAGCGGTCGCCGATTCCATTGGCATCCTCACTGGCGAGCCGGTGCAGAGCCGCGTAGCGCTGGCGTTTTGTGCGCTGATCATCCTGTTCACGATTTTCTTCGGCTCCCGCCACATCGCTACCCGCGAGAAACACGAAGGGCTGGTGTTCGCGATTGCCTTTGAATCGGTGATCAAACTGGTTGCCCTCGGCGGCGTCGGTTTGTATGCGCTGTACGGCGTGTTCGACGGCCCGCAACAACTTGAGGTGTGGCTGCTGCAAAACCAGACCGCCCTCGCCGCGCTGCACACGCCATTGCAGGAGGGCCCGTGGCGCACGCTGTTGCTGGTGTTCTTCGCTTCGGCGATCGTGATGCCGCACATGTATCACATGACGTTTACCGAAAACCTCAATCCACGCTCGCTGGTCAGTGCGAGCTGGGGTTTGCCGCTGTTCCTGCTGTTGATGAGCCTGGCGGTACCGCTGATTTTGTGGGCCGGTCTGAAGCTGGGCGCGACGACCAATCCGGAATATTTCACCCTCGGCATCGGCATCGCCGCCAACAGCAAACCGCTGGCGTTGCTCGCTTACGTCGGTGGTTTATCAGCGGCCAGCGGCCTGATCATCGTCACCACGCTCGCGCTGTCGGGAATGGCGCTGAACCACCTGGTGCTGCCGCTTTATCAGCCGCCGGCTGAAGGCAATATCTACCGTTGGCTGAAGTGGACGCGCCGCGCGCTGATCGTTGCGATCATCATGGCCGGTTTCGGCTTCTACCTGATGCTTGGCGCCGAGCAGGATCTGGCCAACCTTGGCATTGTTGCCTTCGTCGCGACCCTGCAATTCCTCCCGGGCGTGCTGTCTGTGCTGTATTGGCCGACCGCCAATCGCCGTGGCTTTATTGCCGGCCTGTTGGCGGGGATTCTGGTCTGGGTGGTGACCATGCTGTTGCCGCTGGTCAGCAATCTGCAGGGTTTCTACATCCCGCTGCTGAACATGATTTACGTGCTCGACGACACCAGTTGGCACATGGCCGCGATTGCCTCGCTGGCGGCCAACGTGTTGATGTTCACGCTGATCTCGCTGTTCACCAACGCCAGCCCCGAAGAAGCCAGCGCCGCCGAAGCCTGCGCTGTGGATAACGTCCGTCGTCCGCAACGCCGCGAACTGCACGCTGCTTCGCCGCAGGAATTCGCCACGCAACTGGCGAAACCGCTGGGCGCCAAGGCTGCACAGAAAGAAGTCGAACAAGCGCTGCGAGACCTTTATCTGCCCTTCGACGAACGCCGCCCATACGCCTTGCGCCGTTTGCGTGACCGTATCGAGGCCAACCTTTCCGGCCTGATGGGCCCGAGCGTGGCGCAGGACATGGTCGAAACCTTCCTGCCTTACAAGGCGGGCGGCGAAAACTATGTCACCGAAGACATTCACTTCATCGAAAGCCGCCTCGAGGATTACCACTCGCGCCTCACAGGTTTAGCCGCCGAACTCGATGCCTTGCGCCGTTACCACCGGCAGACCCTGCAGGAACTGCCGATGGGCGTCTGCTCGCTGGCCAAGGATCAAGAGATCCTGATGTGGAACAAGGCCATGGAAGAACTCACCGGGATTGCCGCGCAACGCGTGGTCGGTTCGCGCCTGAGCACCATCGGCGAGCCGTGGAAAGAATTGTTGCAGGGCTTCATCAATCTGCCCGACGAGCATTTGCACAAACAGCATCTGGCCCTCGACGGCCAGACCCGCTGGCTGAACCTGCACAAAGCGGCCATCGATGAGCCGCTCGCACCGGGTAACAGTGGTCTGGTGTTACTGGTCGAAGACTTGACCGAAACACAGATGCTCGAAGACAAACTGGTGCACTCCGAACGGCTGGCGAGCATCGGTCGCCTCGCAGCGGGGGTGGCCCACGAAATCGGCAACCCGGTCACCGGCATCGCCTGTCTGGCGCAAAACCTGCGCGAAGAGCGCGAGGAAGACGACGAACTGACGGAAATCAGCGGGCAGATTCTCGAACAGACCAAACGCATATCGCGCATCGTCCAGTCGTTGATGAGTTTCGCCCACGCCGGCAGCCATCAACACAGCGATGAGCCGGTTTGTCTGGCGGAAGTGGCGCAGGACGCGATTGGCCTGCTGGCGCTGAACCGACGCAATTTCGAAGTGCAGTTCTACAACCTGTGCGATCCGGATCACTGGGTCGAAGGCGATCCGCAGCGGCTCGCGCAGGTGTTGATCAATCTGCTTTCAAACGCCCGCGACGCCTCGCCGCCGCACAGTGCGGTACGGGTGAAAAGCGAAGCCGGCGAACACACGGTCGATCTGATCGTCGAAGACGAAGGCAGCGGTATTCCGAAGAACATCATGGACAGATTGTTCGAACCCTTCTTCACCACCAAGGATCCTGGCGAAGGCACCGGTCTGGGCCTTGCACTGGTCTATTCCATCGTTGAAGAGCATTATGGACAAATCACCATCGACAGCCCGGCTGATGTACAAAGCCAACGCGGCACCCGTATCCGGGTGACATTGCCGCGTCATGTCGAAGCGACGTCCGCTGTGAACTGAGACCGTCGAGAGTATCGAATCAATGCCGCACATTTTGATCGTCGAAGACGAAACAATTATCCGCTCCGCCTTGCGCCGCCTGCTGGAACGTAACCAGTACCAGGTCAGCGAAGCCGGTTCAGTGCAGGAAGCACAAGAACGCTTCACCATTCCTACGTTCGACCTGATCGTCAGCGATCTGCGTTTGCCGGGCGCGCCAGGCACCGAGCTGATCAAGCTCGGCCAGGGCACGCCGGTGCTGATCATGACCAGTTATGCCAGCCTGCGCTCGGCGGTCGACTCGATGAAGATGGGCGCGGTGGATTACATCGCCAAGCCTTTCGACCACGATGAAATGCTCCAGGCCGTCGCGCGGATTCTGCGTGATCGCCAATCGGCTCCGGCTGCCGGCGATGCGGTTGCCAGCAAACCGGCCAATGGCAGCGGCAAACCCGCCACTGACAACAGCAACGGCGAAATCGGCATCATTGGTTCGTGCCCGCCGATGCAGGATTTGTACAGCAAGATCCGCAAAGTCGCGCCGACCGATTCCAATGTGTTGATTCAGGGCGAGTCCGGCACCGGTAAAGAACTGGTGGCCCGCGCTCTGCACAACCTGTCGAAACGCGCCAAGGCACCGATGATTTCGGTGAACTGTGCAGCCATTCCGGAAAGCCTGATCGAGTCCGAACTGTTCGGCCATGAAAAAGGTGCGTTCACTGGCGCCAGCGCCGGGCGTGCCGGTCTGGTCGAAGCGGCGGACGGCGGCACGTTGTTCCTCGACGAGATCGGCGAGCTGCCACTGGAAGCTCAGGCCCGTCTGCTGCGCGTGTTGCAGGAAGGTGAAATTCGCCGCGTTGGCTCCGTGCAGTCGCAGAAGGTCGATGTACGCCTGATCGCAGCAACGCACCGGGATCTGAAGAGCCTGGCGAAAATCGGCCAGTTCCGTGAAGACCTTTATTACCGTCTGCACGTGATTGCCCTGAAATTGCCAGCGCTGCGCGAACGCGGTGCCGACGTCAACGAAATCGCCACAGCCTTCCTCGCTCGCCAGAGCGCGCGCATCAACCGTACCGACCTGAAATTTGCTGCCGATGCCGAACAGGCCATTCGTCACTATTCCTGGCCGGGTAACGTGCGCGAGCTGGAAAACGCAGTCGAGCGCGCGGTGATTCTCAGCGAAAGCCCGGAAATCTCTGCCGAACTGCTGGGCATCGACATTGAACTGAGCGATCTGGACGACGACGAGTTCATCGGCCTGCCACCGCAAACCGGTGGTAACGCCAGCAACAGCAGCCATGAGCCGACCGAAGACCTGTCGCTGGAGGATTACTTCCAGCACTTCGTCCTTGAGCATCAGGATCACATGACAGAGACCGAACTGGCGCGCAAACTGGGCGTCAGCCGTAAATGTCTGTGGGAACGCCGTCAGCGTCTGGGCATTCCACGGCGCAAGACCGGGGTCGCCAGCGAGAGCTGAACGTTACCTGTCGAGTGTGCGGGTAACGCTTGAAGAGGTGAAAAAACTGTTACCTCAGTCTTTTCACGTAACAGAAGCCGGGGTTATCGGTAACGAAACCCCGGCTTTTTTTCGCCCCGAGAAAACGGTTATATTGACCTAACCCTTTGTTTTACGGGGTTTCGCAAAAGTTGGCACGACCCCTGCTATATGTTTGGTACAAGAACAATAACAAGCAATGCACAAGACAATAAAAATAAGACGAATCGACTCACGCACAATAAAAACAAGACGGCGAGAGGCGCAGCTAACTGATTCTTTTGGAGAGGCGTTGTATTTGGGGCTTGCCCCACGACCAGGCCGAGAACAACAAAAACTGTCCTAAGACAGAGCCTGTACTGGTTGGATCGTAAGATCACTGCAATTCAGCGACCAAAGCAATCCGTTTGCTCTTGGCTCCCGATTGGGAGGGTCACGAAGGAAAAGCTTCGTGGCGAGGGCACTCAACAAAAACAAGAAGCCCGAATCAATAATAAAAAGAGCACGCAACTACTTCTTGGGGAGCTTCGGCTCCCCTTGTAGTTTCTCCCTCCCGGCAAAATCCCCTGTTTTTAACGCGCGCGACGCCTGTAGCCTGCGGCTTGCAGCTCAAATCGGCCGTGTCCTACACCATCCCCCGACTAAATGCTAGAATCTGCGCCCATCATGCGGTCATTCTTTGGTATGGCCGAACATTCCTTCAAACAGTGCATCCCATGCTGAAGAAGTTGTTCCAGTCATTCCGAACTCCCGTGCGTCGTACGCAACACATCCGTAGCACCCCTGAAGTGCTCAACAGCGGTCAACACTCGCTGCAGAAAACGCAGTTCAGCCGCTATGCGGTGAATATTGTCGAACGCCTGCAAGGTGCCGGTTACCAGGCTTATCTGGTCGGTGGTTGCGTGCGTGACATGCTGCTGGGCATCACGCCCAAGGATTTCGACGTCGCCACCAGCGCCACGCCTGAGCAAGTCCGTGCCGAATTCCGCAATGCGCGGATCATTGGCCGTCGCTTCAAACTGGTGCATATCCATTTCGGTCGCGAAATCATCGAAGTCGCGACCTTCCGCGCCAATCACCCGGTCAACGAAGACGACGAGGACAGCAATCAGTCCTCGCGTAACGAGAGCGGGCGGATTCTGCGCGACAACGTTTACGGCACGCTGGAAGAAGACGCGCAACGCCGCGACTTCACCATCAACGCCCTGTATTACGATCCGGTCAGCGAGCGCATTCTCGACTACGCCAACGGCGTACACGACATCCGCAATCACCTGATCCGTCTGATCGGCGATCCGAAGCAGCGCTACCAGGAAGACCCGGTGCGCATGCTGCGGGCCGTGCGTTTCGCCGCCAAGCTCAACTTCGGCATCGAGAAGCACACCGTGCAGCCGATCCGCGAGCTGGCGCCGATGCTGCGCGAGATCCCGTCGGCGCGTTTGTTCGAAGAAGTGCTCAAGCTGTTCCTCTCGGGACACGGCGCAATTACCTTCGAAATGCTGGTCGATCTGCAACTGTTCGCCCCGCTGTTCCCGGCCAGTGCCGATGCGCTGGAACACAACCCGGAATACACCCACACGCTGATCAGCGAAGCGCTGACCAACACCGACCTGCGCATCAAGCAGAACAAACCGGTGACCCCGGCGTTCCTGTTTGCCGCGCTGCTGTGGCCAGCCCTGCCGGCCCGCGTGTTGCGCTTGCAAGAACGTGGCATGCCGCCAATCCCTGCGATGCAGGAAGGCGCCCACGAGCTGATCGCCGAACAGTGCCAGCGCATCGCGATTCCAAAGCGTTTCACCATGCCGATCCGCGAGATCTGGGACATGCAGGAACGCTTGCCACGCCGCAGCGGCAAACGCGCCGACCTGTTGCTGGACAATCCGCGTTTCCGCGCCGGTTACGACTTCCTGCTGTTGCGTGAAAGCGCCGGCGAAGAGACTGACGGCCTCGGCGAATGGTGGACGGATTATCAGGACGCCAACGAAAGCGAACGTCGCGACATGATTCGCGACCTCAGCGGCAAAGGTGATGACGCCAGCGGCGCACCACGCAAACGTCGCCGCAGCGGCGGTTCCAAGCGCAAACGCGCCGGCGCCCCGAGCGCTTCGACCGGCGAGTAAAAGCATGGAACGCATCTACATCGGCATGGGCAGCAACCTCGCTGACCCCGCCGAACAATTGCGCAGCGCCGTCGAGGCGCTGGGGCAATTGTCGCAAACCACGCTGGTGGGCGTTTCGGCCTTCTATCAAAGTGATTCGTTGTTGCCGGGCCAGCCGCGTTACACCAACGCGGTCGCGGCGCTCGACAGCTCGCTTACCCCGATTGAGTTGCTCGATGCCTTGCAAGCGATCGAGAATGATCAGGGCCGCGAACGCCTGGAGCGCTGGGGCCCGCGTACGCTGGATCTGGATATTCTGCTGTTCGGTGATCGTTTGATCGACGAGCCACGGCTGAAAGTCCCGCATTACCAGATTCAGGAACGCGCGTTCGTGCTGTATCCGCTCGCCGAACTGGCGCCGGCGGATCTCCATCTGCCCGATGGCCGCACCTTAGCCGACCTGCTCGCCGCCTGCCCGTTCATCGGCCTGGAACGCCTGCCCCACCCCTGACACAACTCTCCCTGTAGGAGCTGTCGAGTGAAACGAGGCTGCGATCTTTTGATTTTCAAAAGCAACATCAAAAGATCGCAGCGTTCCGCAGCTCCTACAGATGGGGGTGATCCCCATAGAGTTTTGTCGGACAAAAACTCCTCGAATCAGGCCCGCCGCGCCGCTGAATCGCATCAGTAACGCCGGTAACACTCCCCTCGTAACAATGCGGTAACACACGCAATTGACTTCCTCGGTTCTCCTCACGACTATAGGCGTCCCGCTGCCGCCAACCCGGCACATACGGGCGCAATCCAGGCCTTATAAGCACGACAAAAGAGCGTGCGCCTGAGTAAATGAAGAATCACGCGCGTTACTCGCAGTAGTTTCCAGAGCGCCTGAACGAGGATTTTTTACATGCCAGCCATCACCCTGACCACGCTCCAGAGCCTCAAGCAGAAAGGTGAAAAGATCACCATGCTGACCTGCTATGACGCGACCTTCGCCCACGCCTGCAACGAAGCCGGTGTCGAAGTGCTGCTGGTGGGCGACTCCCTCGGCATGGTGCTGCAAGGTCACGACAGCACCTTGCCGGTGACCACCGCAGAAATGGCCTACCACACCGCGTGCGTCAAACGCGGTAACACCGACGCCCTGATCCTGGCTGACTTGCCGTTCATGGCCAACGCCACCCTCGAACAAACCATGATGAACAGCGCCATGCTGATGCAGGCCGGTGCGCACATGGTCAAAGTCGAAGGTCAGCTGTGGCTGGCGGAGTCGATCCGTCTGCTCGCCGAACGCGGTGTGCCGGTGTGCGCGCACATGGGCCTGACCCCGCAAGCGGTGAACATCCTTGGTGGCTATAAAGTGCAGGGCCGCAACGAAAACCAGGCGCGGCAGATGCGTGCCGATGCGATCTCGCTGGAGCAGGCTGGCGCGTCCATGCTGCTGCTCGAATGCGTGCCAAGCGAACTGGCTGCGGAAATCACCCAGGCGGTGAAGATTCCGGTTATCGGCATCGGCGCCGGTTCGGATACCGACGGCCAGGTGCTAGTGCTGCACGACATGCTCGGTCTGTCGATCACCGGTCGCGTACCGAAATTCGTCAAAAACTTCATGCACGACCAGGACAACATCCAGTCCGCATTGAAGGCTTACGTTAGCGAAGTCAAAGCTGCCACGTTCCCTGGCATCGAACACGGATTCTCTGCATGAACACCGTAAAAACCGTACGCGAACTGCGCGCCGCCGTCGCCCGCGCGCGCAGTGAAGGCAAGCGCATCGGCTTCGTGCCGACCATGGGCAACCTGCACAGCGGCCACGTCGCCCTGGTGACCAAAGCCACGCAACGCGTGGATTTCGTGGTGGCGAGCATTTTCGTCAACCCGCTGCAATTCGGCGCCGGCGAAGACCTCGACAAGTACCCGCGCACCCTCGCGGCGGATCAGGAAAAACTGCTTGAAGCCGGTTGCTCCCTGCTGTTCGCGCCGACCGTTGAGGAAATGTACCCCGACGGCATGGCCGGGCAGACCCGGGTCAGCGTGCCGCAACTGTCCGAGGGCCTGTGCGGCGCCAGCCGTCCGGGACACTTCGAGGGCGTCGCGACCGTGGTCAGCAAGCTGTTCAACATGGTGCAGCCGGATCTGGCGATTTTCGGTCAGAAGGACTTCCAGCAACTGGCGGTGATCCGCGCGCTGGTGCATGACCTGAACATGCCGATCCAGATCATCGGCGAACCGACCGTACGCGCTGCGGACGGTCTGGCGCTGTCATCGCGCAACGGCTTCCTTAATGAGGAACAACGCGCGGTAGCCCCAGTGGTTTATCGCACGCTGAGCAACATTGCCGAGTCGATCAAGCAAGGCGAGCGTGATTTCCCGGCGCTGATCAGTGCCCAGCTGCAACAGCTGGAAGCGGCGGGCCTGCGTCCGGATTACCTGGAAATCCGCCATGCGCTGACCTTGCGTCCGGCGACGGCAGAAGACCGTGATCTGGTGATTCTGCTGGCCGCGTTCCTCGGTACTACGCGATTGATCGACAACCTGCACCTGAATCTCGACGCCCCGGTTTAACAGCAAAATCAAAAGATCGCAGCCTGCGGCAGCTCCTACATAACCCCGTAGGAGCTGCCGAAGGCTGCGATCTTTTGCGTTGTATTGCCGCCCCCAGAGCCTTCGGGCACACTGCCCGCCGTTCGATTCCAACCCGGGAGGTTCAGCTTGCCCGACCTCGCCCTCCCCCTCCGTTTGTCGGCCACTCCCTGTATTAAATGTTAAAAAAGTACAGGGATCAGGTCAGAAGAAGTCAAGACAGATCGCAGCGCGAGGTTTACTGTATTCGCCCTGCGTCGATAAATCGTGTAGACGCAGTTGACCGCGCACCCAAACATGGCGCGCCGGTCTGATCCGTGTTCAGAAGCCGTTCAAGTAAAAAGGAAAACCGCAGCGATGGCGTATTACCTCACTCCTCAAGACGTTACCGCTCTGCCCGCCTGGCAAGCGTTGAAAGATCACCGCCAAGCCATGCAGGATTTCAGCATGCGCGAGGCCTTCAACGCCGATCCGCAGCGCTTCAATCAGTTCACCCTCAGCAGCTGCGGCCTGTTTCTCGATTATTCGAAGAATTTGATCAACGCCGAGACCCGCAATCTGCTCGTGGGTCTGGCCAATGAAGTCGATCTGAAGGGCGCGATCAAAGCGCTGTTCGAAGGCGAAATCGTCAACACCTCCGAAGGTCGGCCGGCGCTGCACACCGCCCTGCGCCGCCCGGTGGGCGACAAGCTGTCGGTCAACGGCGTCAACGTGATGCCGGAAGTCCACAAAGTACTGAACCAGATCACCGACCTCGTGGGCCGCATCCACGACGGTCTGTGGCGCGGTTACACCGAGAAGCCGATCACTGACGTGGTCAACATCGGCATCGGTGGCTCGTTCCTCGGCCCTGAGCTGGTTTCCGAAGCACTGCTGTCGTACGCGCAGAAAGGCGTACGTTGCCACTATCTGGCAAACATCGACGGCAGCGAATTCCACGAGCTGACGCAGAAACTGCGCGCCGAGACCACGCTGTTCATCGTTTCGTCGAAATCCTTCAACACCCTCGAAACCCTGAAGAACGCTCAGGCCGCACGTGCCTGGTACCTGGCGCAGGGCGGTTCGGAAGCCGAGCTGTATCGCCACTTCATCGCCGTCTCGAGCAACAACGCCGCGGCTGTGGCGTTCGGTATTCGTGAAGAAAACATCTTCCCGATGTGGGACTGGGTTGGCGGTCGTTACTCGCTGTGGTCGGCGATCGGTTTGCCGATTGCGCTGGCCATCGGCATGTCCAACTTCAAGGAATTGCTGTCCGGTGCCTACACCATGGATCAGCATTTCCAGACTGCGCCATTCGAGCAGAACATGCCGGTGCTGTTGGGCTTGCTGGGTGTGTGGTACGGCAACTTCTGGGGCGCGCAAAGCCACGCGATCCTGCCGTACGACCACTACCTGCGCAACATCACCAAGCACTTGCAACAACTGGACATGGAATCCAATGGCAAGAGCGTGCGTCAGGACGGCACCCCGGTGTCGACCGATACTGGCCCGGTGATCTGGGGCGGCGTCGGCTGCAACGGTCAGCACGCTTACCACCAGTTGCTGCACCAAGGTTCGCAACTGATCCCGGCCGACTTCATCGTGCCGATCGTCAGCTTCAACCCGGTTGCTGACCACCATCAGTGGCTGTACGCGAACTGCCTGTCGCAGAGCCAGGCGCTGATGCTCGGCAAGACTTTGCCGGAAGCAGAAGCCGAGCTGCGCGAAAAAGGCATGAGCGAAGAGCAAGTGCACAAACTCGCACCGCACAAGGTGATCCCGGGCAACCGTCCGAGCAACACCCTCGTCGTTGAACGCATCAGCCCGCGTCGTCTCGGCGCACTGGTGGCGATGTATGAACACAAAGTGTTCGTCCAGAGCGTGGTCTGGGGCATCAATGCCTTCGATCAGTGGGGCGTGGAGTTGGGCAAGGAACTGGGCAAAGGCGTTTACAACCGTCTGGTGGGCAGCGATGAAACCACCGCTGACGACCCGTCCACCCAGGGCCTGATCAACTACTTCCGCGGTCGTCACCGCGGGTGATTTGATGGCTCAGCCCACAGGCAAATCCTGTGGGCACAGAAACCTTTGTAGGAGCAGAGCTTGCTCGCGAAGACGGTATGTCATTCAACATCTGTGTTGGCTGAACCACCGCTTTCGCGAGCAAGCTCTGCTCCTACAGTTGTTTTGGGGTGTATTCAAAATGGAGGACAGCCATCAGATTCCTGATCCGGCTTGAACCCTTCGCCCTCTCGGCGCATCTTTATTCTTCGCACAACAAGAATAAGGAACCGTCATGTTCGATATCAGCACGTTCCCCAAAGCCGATGCCGTCCGCCGGGCTGCGCAATTGAGTCAGGATGACTATCGGCGCCTGTACCGCGAATCCATTGAACACCCCGACACCTTCTGGGCCGAGCAAGCCACGCGCTTCCTCGACTGGAGCACACCGTGGCAAACCGTTCAGCGCTA
This sequence comes from Pseudomonas sp. PS01303, assembly GCF_029959385.1. NCBI lineage: Bacteria > Pseudomonadati > Pseudomonadota > Gammaproteobacteria > Pseudomonadales > Pseudomonadaceae > Pseudomonas > Pseudomonas sp. PS01303. The sequence continues at coordinate 3,947 of NZ_JASCPK010000128.1, read as the reverse complement.
TGACCTGAAAACCGGTGAAGCCGCCTGGTTTGCCGGGGGCAAACTGAACGTCAGCTACAACTGCATCGACCGCCATCTCGAACAACGCGGCGAGCAGACCGCCTTGCTCTGGGAAGGCGACGACCCTGCCGAATCAGCGCAAATCACTTACAAAAAACTTCACCACCATGTCTGCCGCCTGGCCAACGTGCTGAAAAGCCGTGGCGTGAAAAAAGGCGACCGGGTGTGCATTTACATGCCGATGATCCCCGAAGCCGCTTACGCGATGCTTGCCTGCACGAGGATTGGCGCGGTGCATTCGGTGGTGTTTGGCGGCTTTTCTCCCGATTCCCTGCGTGACCGCATTCTCGATGCCGACTGCCGCACGGTGATCACCGCCGACGAAGGTGTGCGCGGTGGCAAGTTTGTGCCGCTGAAGCAGAACGTCGACAAAGCCCTGCAACGTTGCCCGGACGTCAGCACCGTCGTGGTGGTTGAACGCTCTCAAGGCAAGGTCGACTGGGTCGAAGGTCGCGACCTCTGGTATCACCAAGCCGTGCGCGACGTCAGCGACGATTGCCCGCCGGAACCGATGGACGCCGAAGATCCGCTGTTCATCCTCTACACCTCCGGCAGCACCGGCAAACCCAAAGGCGTGCTGCACACCACCGGTGGCTACTTGCTGCAAGCGGCGATGACCTTCAAATACGTGCTCGATTACCGTGACGGCGAAGTGTTCTGGTGCACCGCCGACGTCGGCTGGGTCACCGGCCACAGCTACATCGTCTACGGCCCGTTGGCTAACGGTGCGACCACATTGATGTTCGAAGGCGTGCCGAGCTATCCGAGCAGTTCACGTTTCTGGCAGGTCATCGATAAACACAAGGTCAACATTTTCTACACCGCGCCCACCGCCCTGCGCGCGTTGATGCGCGAAGGTGCCGAACCGTTGCAGGAAACGTCGCGCGCCAGCCTCAGATTACTCGGCAGCGTCGGTGAGCCGATTAACCCGGAAGCGTGGGAATGGTATTTCAACGTGGTCGGCGAACAGCGCTGCCCGATTGTCGATACCTGGTGGCAGACCGAGACCGGCGGCATCATGCTCAGCCCGCTGGTCAGTGCGCAGCGGATCAAACCGGGCTGCGCCACACAGCCGATGTTCGGCGTGCAACCGGTGTTGCTCGACGAGCAAGGCAAGGAAATCCAAGGCGCCGGCAGCGGCGTGCTGGCGATCAAATCCAGTTGGCCGGCGCAGATTCGCAGCGTCTATGGCGACCCGCAGCGGATGGTCGACACCTATTTCAAACCTTACCCCGGCTATTACTTCACCGGCGACGGCGCACGACGCGATGAGGACGGCGATTACTGGATCACCGGGCGCATCGACGACGTGATCAATGTGTCCGGTCACCGCATTGGCACCGCTGAAGTGGAAAGTGCCTTGGTGTTGCACGACAGCATCGCCGAGGCCGCCGTGGTCGGTTATCCGCACGACGTCAAAGGTCAGGGCATCTATGCCTTCGTCACGCCCATGAACGGCACTGAACCCAACGATGAACTGAAGAAAGAATTGCTCGCCCACGTCAGCAAGGAAATCGGCAGCTTCGCCAAACCGGATCTGATCCAGTGGGCGCCGGCCTTGCCGAAAACCCGCTCAGGCAAGATCATGCGCCGCATCCTGCGCAAGATCGCCTGCAACGAACTCGACAGCCTCGGCGACACTTCGACCCTGGCCGACCCGAGCGTGGTGCAAGGCCTGATCGACAAGCGCCTCAATCAGTAACACGTCGGGCGCGGTCAACCGGCCGCGCCCGCCCTTCTTCACTGAGTGGTCATGGAATTCATCCGCAGTCGCATCGAAAACCAACTCATGAGCCTGACCGGGTTGTCCCTCGGCCAGCTCGATCTGGAAAACCCCAAGGGCGATCCCGGCCTGTTCGGCCCCGACTCGGTCAGTTGGCAGGTGCACGGCGATTTCAGCAGCATGTTGATCGGCGGCATCAGCGCGTTGTTGCTGCAAGCCCTGCATCCGCTGGCGCTGGCCGGGGTTTGGGATCATTCGAATTTTCGTCAGGACATGCTTGGGCGCTTGCGGCGTACCAGCCAGTTTGTCTCCGGTACGACGTTTGGCTCGCGGCGAGATGCCGACTGGTTGATCGAGAAAGTCCGCACCATTCACCTGCAAGTGGTGGGTACAGCGCCGGACGGCCGCCCTTATGCGGCCAGTGATCCGGACTTGCTGACGTGGGTGCATGTGGCCGAGGTCAGCAACTTTCTGGCGGCGCATTTGCGCTATCGCAATCCGCAGTTGTCGCTGGCTGATCAGGATCGTTATTACGCCGAGATCGCCGTGGTCGCCGAACGCCTAGGCGCACGCGATGTGCCCAAGTCGCGGCAGGCCGTGGCCGATTATCTGCAACGCCTGCGCCCGCAATTGCTGTGCGATGAACGCAGCCGTGAGGTTTTGCGTTTGTTGCTGGCCGCACCGGCGCCGAGTGTTCTGGCGCGACCGTTTGGCGATCTGATGATGAAGGCGGGCATTGATCTGCTGCCGGACTGGGCCAGCGACATGCTCGAGGTGCGGCAGAGTTCGCTGCAACGCCAGTTGATTCGCGCCAGCGTCAAACGCAGCGCACCGATGCTGCGCTGGGCGATGCGCAATGGTTCGGTGCAACGAGCGAAACGCAGGATGGGGCTGAGCTGACGCTCAGAGCTGCAAGCTGCAAGTTTTGAGCTTGAAGCTTGAAGCTTGGAGCTTGCAGCTCAGTAACTGTTAAACTCCCGCGCCCCAATTCTCTCCAGCAAGGCGCATGCATGTCTTCCTTGAATCAGGCGCTGCGCGCCGCCCTCGATCAACGCCAGGACTTGCTCGCTGTGCTGCACAGCCAGGGCACCGATTGCTATCGGCTGTTCCACGGCAGCCAGGAAGGCGCCGGCGGTCTGACCATCGACCGCTATGGCCCGCAACTGCTGGTGCAGAGTTTTCACCAGACGCTTGAGCGTGACGACCTGCTGCAACTGCACGCGATGGTCAATCAAACCCTGGGCCTGGAAACCTTGCTGGTCTACAACGACCGCTCCCGTGGCAACTCGCGCATCGACCGTGAAGACAGCGTCTACAAAGCCGAAGAAGCTGCGCTGGCCGATCTGGTCGGTCACGAATGGGGCCTCAATTACCGCGTGCGCGGACGTCACGCCGGGCAGGATCCGCTGCTGTTCCTCGACCTGCGCAACACTCGTGGCTGGGTCAAGGAGCACACCAAAGGCAAATCCGTGCTCAACCTGTTCGCCTACACCTGCGGCGTCGGCCTCAGTGCCGCAGCCGGTGGCGCCCGTGAAGTGTGCAATCTGGATTTCGCCGAAGGTAACTTGGCGGTCGGTCGCGAAAACGGTTTGCTCAATCCGCAGTTGCCGGAGATGGAATTCATTCAGTCGGATTATTTTCCGGCCATCCGCCAACTCGCCGGCCTGCCGATCAGCCAGCGTCGCGGGCAGAAACTGCCGAGCTATCAGCGCCTCGAACAGCGTCAGTACGATCTGGTGCTGCTCGATCCGCCGGCCTGGGCCAAGAGCGCGTTCGGCACCGTTGACCTGCTGCGCGATTATCAAAGCCTGCTCAAACCCGCGCTGCTGACCACCGCCGACAACGGCGTACTCATTTGCTGCAACAATCTGGCGAAAGTCAGCATGGACGACTGGCGCGAACAAGTCCTGCGCTGCGCCGAAAAGGCCGGCCGCCCGGTGCGTGAGTGGAGCGTGATGACCCCGGGTGCAGACTTCCCGTCCATGGATCAGCAACCGCCACTGAAAACCCTGATCCTGCAGCTATAACCCCTCTTGCATGATGTACAACTTCCCCCTGTGGGAGCGAGCCTGCTCGCGAAAGCGGTGTATCAGCCAACACATAGTGTGACTGGTAGGACGCCTTCGCGAGCAGGCTCGCTCCCACAAGGGATCTGTGTTTTGAG
>NZ_JASCPK010000127.1:0-16784 GCF_029959385.1 Pseudomonas sp. PS01303 | reverse complement strand
GGATTTATCCCCGATGGACTGCGCAGCAGGCCCAGATTTTTTGGGGCTGCTGCGCAACCCGTCGGGGATAAATCCCCTCACCACAGGGTTTTTGGCAAACCTGCACAAGAGGGGTTGTCAGAAGCAGGTGTTCAAGATATTTCACATTGATCGTTTACACGCCCGCGGATTCCCCCTTACTATCCGGGCACACCGGTCGACGGGTCAGTCCCGTCTCCGACGTTTTCCGCCAACGGAAACACGCGTTATGAGTACGTATCTACAACAACTAAAATCGTTGAACGTCTCCGCTGTGTGCGCCCTCTGTCATAGGGGCCGCGCATGAATCGTATCGTCAATCTCCCCATGGCCCTGCGCCGTTCCAAGTTGCGTCACTCCGCACGCCCGCCGGATGTCTGCGTTTCTGTCTGATCACGTCTGAAAAACGTGTAGGCCTTTTCTCTTTCGATATCCCTGCCAGGACACCTGGGCTTTCGCCCATTACTGTCTCTTGGCCCGAATCTGCGCGCCTGTGCGGCGCAACTCTGAGTGATTGCCATGAAATTCGCAGCGATTGAAGACGCACGTCTGTTCCTCGACCAAAACCCTGATATCGACATGATCGAGCTGTTCATTCTCGACGCCAACGGAGTGCCGCGCGGCAAGCTGTTGCACCGTGAAGAACTGCTCGCCGTTTACGAAAGTGGTCGGCCGCTGCCAAGCACCATCCTCGGCCTGACCGTGCAAGGTGAAGACGTTGAAAACTCCGGTCTGGTCTGGGACGTCGGCGATATCGACTGCCGCGTTTATCCATTGGAAGGCAGCCTGGTGCGCCTGCCGTGGCGGCAGATTCCGACCGCCGCCGTGCAAGTCAGCATGCACCCGAAGGAAGGCATGCCAGCGAGCATCGCCGACCCGCGTCACCTGCTGATCAAGGTTATCGACGGCCTCAAAGCCGAGGGTTATCACCCGGTGATGGCCTGCGAGTTGGAGTTCTATCTGCTCGACGCCAAACGCGATCACAACGGTCGTCCGCAACCGGCACTGGACGCCGACGGTGGGCGACCGCGACACACACAGGTCTACGGTTTACGCGAGCTGGAACAGATCGAACCGTTCCTCGCCGACCTCTACAGCGCCTGCAAACTGCACGGTATTCCGGCGCGCACGGCAATCTCCGAATACGCCCCGGGTCAGGTGGAAATCACCCTCGAGCACGGCGATGCGCTGGAAGCGATGGATCAGGCTGTGCGTTACAAACGTCTGGTCAAAGCGGTCGCGCACAAGCACGGCATGCAAGCGACGTTCATGGCCAAACCGTTCGATAATCTGGCCGGCACCGGCATGCACATGCACGTCAGTCTGGCGGATGCCGAGGGGCGCAATCTGTTCGCTTCCGAAGACCCGGCCGGCACGCCGCTGCTGCGCACGGCGATTGGCGGCATGCTCGCGTCGTTGCTCGACACGCTGCTGATGTTCTGCCCGAACGCCAACTCGTACCGCCGTTTCCAGGCCAACAGTTACGCGCCGTTGGCGCCGACCTGGGGTGTCGACAACCGCACCGTCAGCCTGCGCGTACCGGGTGGCCCGGCGAATACCCGCCACATCGAACACCGCATCTGCGGCGCCGATGCCAACCCGTATCTGGCAGCGGCGGCGATCCTTGCTGGCATTCATCGCGGCATTAGCGAAAACCTTGATCCGGGCGCACCGGTTGAAGGCAACGGTTATGCGCAGGCGAAGGAATTGCTGCCGACCGATTGGCTGACCTCGTTGCAGGCACTGGAAAAATCGGCGTGGGCGCGAGATGCCTTGGGGCGGGAGTTTCTTGGGGTGTATCTGGCGGTGAAGCGTGCCGAGTATCGGCAGTTCATGGCTGAAGTGGGTGAGCAGGATTGGCGTTGGTACCTGACCGAAGCCTGAACCCTCACCCCTCCCCCTGTAGGAGTGAGCCTGCTCGCGATAGCGACCTGTCAGTTAACAATGATTTGCCTGACACACCGCTTTCGCGAGCAGGCTCACTCCTACAAGGGATCGCGTACCGACCTTGAAATTTGTGGACACTGACATGACCGAACGCTGCAATTCCTATTACACCGCCACCCTCAACCAGGACACCGACTACCCGACCCTGCAAGGTCGGCAGACGGTCGATGTGGTGATCATCGGTGGCGGGTTCACTGGCGTTGCCACCGCCGTCGAGCTCGCCGAAAAAGGCCTGAAAGTCGCCATCGTCGAGAGCAACAAAATTGGCTGGGGCGCCACCGGACGCAACGGTGGGCAAGTCACCGGCAGCCTCTCCGGCGATGGCGCGATGCGCAAACAGATGCGCGCGAAACTCGGCGATGACGTCGACGATTTCATCTGGCACCTGCGCTGGCGCGGCCACGAAATCATCAAGCAACGCGTGGCGAAATACGCCATTCAGTGCGACCTCAAACACGGTCATCTGCACGCGGCCTACAAGCCGAGCCACATGCCCGATTTGCGCAACGACTACGAAGAAGCCGTGCGTCGCGGGCTGGGCGATGAAGTCAGCCTGCTCGACCGCAGTCAGGTGCGCGATTTGCTGCAAAGCGACCTCTATCACGGCGCAATCAAGAACACTCGCAACATGCACCTGCACCCGCTCAATCTGTGCATCGGCGAAGCGCGGGCAGCGGAAAGTCTCGGCGCGCTGATCTTCGAAAACAGCGAAGTGCTGGAGATCATTCATGGCGATAAGCCTGGTATAAGAACCGCTCACGGCCAGATCGACGCCAAACAAGTCATGCTCGCTGGTGACGTCTACCACAAGCTCGAACCGGGCAAGCTCAAGGGCAAGATCTTCCCGGCCATGGGCGGCATCGTCACCACCGCGCCGCTCGGTGATCTGGCCAAACAGATCAACCCCGAAGACCTCGCGGTCTACGACTGCCGCTTCGTTCTCGATTACTACCGCCTCACCGCCGACGGGCGCCTGTTGTTCGGCGGCGGCGCCAACTACAGCGGCAAGGATTCAAGGGACATCGCCGGCGAACTGCGCCCGTGCATCGAGCAAACCTTCCCGGCGCTCAAAGGCGTACAGATCGATTACCAGTGGAGCTGCGCGATGGGCATCGTCATCAACCGCATCCCGCAACTGGGCAAACTCTCGGACAACGTCTGGTATTGCCAGGGCTACTCCGGCCACGGCATCGCCACCACGCACATCATGGGCGAAATCATGAGCCGGGCGATCACCGGGCAGATGGAGCAGTTCGACACGTTTGCGGGTTGCCAGCACATTCGTGTGCCGATGGGCGATTTGCTCGGCAACCCGATGCTGGCTGCCGGCATGTGGTACTACCAGATGCTCGAAAAGTTGCGTTGAACCAACACCCTCCCCAGTAGGAGCTGCCGAAGGCTGCGATCTTTTGATCTTGTTTTTTAAAATCAAAATCAAAAGATCGCAGCCTTCGGCAGCTCCTACAGGAGGCGGCTTCAGTCTTGTAGTTGCTCCACAACAATCCCCAACCGTCGATAATCCTCAACACTCCCCGACGCCAGATGCCGTTCGGTAATCAGCGTATGCAGGCGCGTACAAGGCGCCACCACAAACGGCTCCACCGCGCCCAACTTGTCCGCCGAAGTCACCGCAATCACCCGCGTCGCGCCATCGAGCATCGCCTGCTTCACCGGCACTTCATCAAAATGCAGTGAAGTAATCCCCACCTCCGGATGAATCGCGCAGACGCCGGTAATCGCCAGATCGGCCTTGATCCCCGCCAGCAAGCGCAGCGCCTCATGCCCACCCGCCGACATCGTCCGTGGGTTCAACGTCCCGCCCGCCAAAATCACTTTCACACCCTTGAATTCCGCCAGCGCAATCGCCGTCATCGGCGCAGCCGTCACTGCCGTGATCTGAATATCAGGGCGCAGGGATCGAGCGACCTGCAATGTCGTCGAACCCGAATCAAACAGCACAATCTGCCCGTCCTCGACCTGCTGCGCCGCGAGTTGCGCCAATCGGATTTTCACCTCATCGGTCTCATCCAGCCGCGTGAAGTAATCCTTGCCGGAATCTTTCGGACGCGGCAACGCTCCACCGTGAACCCGCTGCACAAGGCCGGCGCTATCCAGCTCGGCGAGGTCGCGGCGGATGGTGTCTTCGGAGACGGCGAAGTGCTGACTCAACTCCGACGCCATGACTTTGCCGTCGCGTTCGAGGAGCAGGAGGATTTTTTGCCGGCGCAATGAAGGCAGTTCGGCTGAGGAATGATCGTGCATGGATATGCCTGTTTGTGCTTGTAGTTGCAGGTTTCTGCGAGACTAGCGAAACCCTCGAGCAAACACAAACCGGCGGGTATCAATTACTTCGATCATTGCAATCAACAAGGCGAATTTTTTCTTTGCTTTCAGCCTGTTCAGAATGGCCCCACTTCTAAAAGGCTCAGGATGAACACCTCATGAATCTCAATTTCGCGTTTGCTTGCATGATCGTCGTGTCGTTTGCGGTAGCTCTTGGTCACGCGTGATGAAGGCTCAGACCGACGCCAACAGGTGTTCGCGCAGCCACTTGTGTGCCGGATCGCGATGCGCGCGTTCGCCCCAGAACATCGCCATTTCGTAACCGGGCACTGGCAGCGGTGCGTCGACCACTTGCAATGCCGGATTGCCGCGCACCAGACGTGACGGCAGCATCGCCACCAGATCGGTGCTGACCAGCACCGACATCGCCATCAGAAAATGCGGCACCGACAGCACCACTTTTCGTTGCAAACCGACCTCGGCCAACGCCTTGTCGGTCACCCCGAAAAACCCTCCGCCCTCTCGCGACACCAGGACGTGTTCCAACGCGCAGAACTGTTTGCGCGTTGGCACGCGCTGCAAATCCGGATGACCAATGCGACCGGCCAGCACATAGCGTTCGGTGAACAATGGCCGCGAGTGCAACTCCAGCGGCGCGTCTTCGCTGATGTGCAGGGCGATGTCGAAGACGCCCTGCTCCGCCTGTTTCACCAACTGCGCAGGTGTCAGATCGATCACGGCCAATCGCGTGCCCGGTGCCTGTTTGCGTAATCCGCTGAGCGCCGGTAACACCACCGTCGTTTCACCGTAATCGGTGGCAGCGACTTTCCAGGTGTGCGTCGCCTGCGCCGGATCAAACGCGCTGGCCGGCGCGACCGCCCTTTCCAACGCCTCCAACGCTTCGCGCAACGGCTCGCGCAATTCATCGGCGCGCACCGTCGGGCGCATTCCGCGCGGCCCGGGCAGCAGCAACGGGTCGCCAAAAATGTCGCGCAACTTGGCCAGATGTACACTCACCGAGGGCTGCGACAGGTTCAGCCGCTGCGCGGCGCGGGTGACGTTGTGCTCGGACAGCAACACGTCGAGGGTGAGCAGCAGATTGATATCGAGGCGTCTCAAATTATTCACGGCTATACCAGACATATCAGACATTCATTTCCAATATACCGCTTGAATGCCGATCCTGCCGTCATTCAGCCAACGGAGCTACAACATGAATGTATTACTGGTCTACGCCCACCCTGAACCGACTTCCCTCAACGGCTCGCTCCGCGACTTCAGCGTCCAGCGCCTGCAAGCCGCCGGCCACACCGTGCAGGTCTCCGACCTCTACGCGATGAATTGGAAAACCACCCTCGACGCCGACGACGCCCCGGAGCGCGACACCACAAAACCGTTCCACGCCTCGCTCGACTCAAAAGTGGCGTACGCCGAAGGCAGCCAAGCCGCCGACATCGCTCGCGAACAGGAAAAACTGCAGTGGGCCGACACGCTGATTCTGCAGTTCCCGATGTGGTGGTTTTCGATGCCGGCGATCCTCAAAGGCTGGGTCGAACGCGTCTACGCCTACGGTTTTGCCTACGGCGTTGGCGAACATTCCGACAGCCGCTGGGGTGAGCGTTATGGCGAAGGGAAAATGCAAGGCAAACGGGCGATGTTGATGGTCACCACCGGCGGCTGGGAATCGCACTACGCTCCACGCGGGATCAACGGCCCGATGGACGATCTGCTGTTTCCGATCCAGCACGGGATTCTGTATTACCCCGGTTTTGAAGTGGTGCCGCCGTTCGTGGTGTATCGCACCAGCCGCATGGATGAGGCGCGGTATGCCGAGACGTGTGAAGAATTGGGGCGGAGGCTGGATGAATTGTGGAGTACACGGCCGATTACGTTTCGCCAGCAGAATGCCGGGGAGTACGAGATTCCGGCGTTGACGTTGAAGGATGATGTCGCGCCCGATCAACAGGGTTTTTCCGCGCACATTATTTGATGTTTGCCGCAAACCTATGGAGGGTATTTGTCCCCGCTGGGCTGCGCAGCAGCGCCAAACCCTGCAAACGGATTTTTCCAGACAGACCGAGTTGTATGGTTTTGGGGCTGCTTCGCAGCCCAACGGGGATAAATCCCCTCGCCACAGGCGTCCGATCGCCCGCAAAACCGATTGAACCTCCTTCCTCTATGCCATCTCGAAACTCTAAAGCGCCCATTCATCGTTAGACGCGGCGCCCTCTTCGAGGAAATTCCGATGAACATTCGATTTCTGTTGCTGATCGCCACGTTCGCCATCATCCCGACTTGCGTCATGGCCGAGGGTTGCGACGTCCAGACCCAATCTTCCAGCGCCTCGGTGCCGGCCATCGAAACCCATAGCTGCTACGAATACGAAGGCATGCCGGTGAATGCCATCGACTGGTCGTGCACCAACGAAAGCAAAGACATGCTCAGCAGCACAAAAAACAAAGTGGAAAACTGTGCGGATCACTTTCAGGCCGCGTGCATCGCGACCATCACTCAGGAATCGCTCGCCAACCCGCACTCCACCAGCAAGGACAAAAACGCCAAGGCGCTAAACATCCCCGACAATGCGCAAGTGACCACGTATTACTACGACGTCGAGCATTTGGCCCAGGCGCGAATTGATTGTGAGAATGGCGGCGGGCAGTGGAAGGCGAAGTAGTTAAACGTTGAAACTTTGATCGCTCGATTTGTGCCCACAAAAAAACCGCATCGCTGCGGTTTTTAGTGTGCTCAGAGTGACGGGCTTAGAAGTTCGCCGGCGTGTTCGCACTGATGATCTCGGCTTCATCGGCGCCGATATTGCGGAACTTGTGCGGTAACGTGGTGGGAAAGTAGTAACCATCCCCCGCGCCCAAAACGCTCACCTGGCCGTCGACGGTCAACTCGACAGTGCCGCGCGTGACCAGCCCGCACTCCTCGCCTTCGGCGTGCACGATCGGCTCTTCACCGGAACTTGCGCCCGGCGCGTATTGTTCGCGCAGCAAACGCATCTGGCGGCTTGGCACCGAGGCACCGATCAGCAGCAGGCGCAGGCCATGACGGCCGAGATCCGGCTGTTCATTGGCGCGGAAGACGTATTGATGTTCGCGCGGCGGCTGGTCGAAGGTGAAGAAGTCGGCCAGGGACATCGGGATGCCTTCGAGCAGCTTTTTCAGTGAACTGACGGAGGGGCTGACGCGATTCTGTTCGATCAGGGAAATGGTGGCATTGGTCACGCCGCTACGCCGGGCCAGCTCGCGCTGGGAGAGTTTGTAGCTTTCGCGTACTAGTTTGAGTCGAGAACCCGTATCCATGACAGCCTTATGTGAGAACGACTTAAGGGCGATGGGGGTGGGTGGCGGGTGACGCGCCAAGGGCGCGGATCACGTTGCTCCCGTGTCCCGGAACCGTGAAAGGCGGCTATTAAATCACGTTTGGTGGTGTTGCTCAGCAGGTTCGATGGACGGTGGGGCAAATGCACCCGCCGAAATCTGTAGGAGCAAGGCTTGCCCGCGAATGCGGTGTGTCAGGCGACAGGGATGTTGCCTGAAATGGCCCCTTCGCGAGCAAGCTCAGCTCCTACAAAAATAGCGGTGGAGCAGCCGGATCGTACATTCAGCACGATCTGCACATCATGTAAAAACCGGCGGGGTCTTGGCGACCGTCGCCGGGGAGGTAACTTTAGATGCCGAAACGGTCGCGCAGCGAGTAGTACACGGCGCCAAGAGCGGTCAACGGCGCGGAGAACGTGCGGCCGCCGAGCATTGGCATGTGCGGCAACGAGGCGAACGCATCGAAACGCTCGGCATCGCCACGGATCATTTCCGAGATCAGCTTGCCGGCCAGGTGCGAGCACGTCACGCCGTGACCGCTGTAGCCTTGCATGTAATAGGCGTTTTTCTCGATGCGACCGAATTGCGGCATACGCGACATGGTCAGCAGGAAGTTGCCGGTCCAGCGGTAGTCGATTTTGACGTCTTTTAGCTGCGGGAAGGTCTTGAGAATCTTCGGGCGGATCAGTTGTTCGATGTCGTCCGGTTCACGCGCGCCGTAGACCACGCCGCCGCCGTACAACAGACGGTTGTCGGCAGTCAGGCGGTAGTAATCCAACAGGTAATTGCAGTCTTCAACGCAATAGTTGTTGGTGATCAGGCTGCGCGCCTGCTTTTCGGTCAACGGTTCGGTGACGACGATCTGCGAGCCGCACGGCATGCTTTTCGCGGTCACGCGGTTGTCCAGACCTTGCGGTAGGTAAGCGTTGCCAGCGATCAACAGATACTTGGCGCGCACCTGGCCTTTGGCAGTACGGATAACGTTCGGCTCGCCGTATTTGATTTCCACGGCAGCCGATTGCTCGTAAATCTTGCCGCCCAGACGCACGATGGCTGCCGCTTCACCGAGTGCCAGGTTCAACGGATGAACGTGGCCGCCTTGCATGTCGAGCAAGCCGCCAACGTAAGCGTCGGAACCGACTTCGCGACGAATCTCAGCCGCGTCGAGCATCTTCAGGTTGTTGTTGCCGTAACGTTCCCAGCCGCGTTTTTGCTCGGCCAGACCGTTGAGTTGTTTCTTGTTCATCGCTGCGAAGATGCCGCCCGGGCGGTAGTCGCATTTGATGTCGTAATCCTTGATGCGCGAACGGATGATGTCGGCGCCTTCGAAAATCATGCTGCCGAGGATCTCTGCGGTCTTGTCGCCATAGCGCGCTTCGATCACGTCGACGTCGCGGCTGTAGGAATTGACCAGCTGGCCGCCGTTGCGACCGCTGGCGCCGTAGCCGACTTTCGCCGCTTCGAGCACCGTCACTTTATAGCCGGCTTCGGTCAGGAACAGCGCCGAGGACAGGCCGGTGTAGCCGGCGCCGATAATGCAGACATCGCAGTCCACCGCTTCTTCGAGAATCGGAAAATCGATGACTTCGTTGCGGGTGGCGGCGTAGTAGCTGTTGACGTGTTGCTGTTTCATGTTTGTTCTCCGAAGGTCGCCGATCACTGCCGGCGACCGCCGCGGTAAAAGAGTTAGAGCTTGATCCAGGTCGCTTTCAGCTCGGTGTACTTGTCGAACGCGTGCAGCGATTTATCGCGACCGTTGCCCGACTGTTTGAAGCCACCGAACGGTGCGGTCATGTCGCCGCCGTCGTACTGGTTGACCCAGACGCTGCCGGCACGCAAGCCACGCGCAAAGGTGTGCGCCTTGCTCAGGTTGCTGGTCCAGACACCGGCGGCGAGGCCGAAGATGCTGTCATTGGCGATCTGCAGCGCTTCTTCAACGGTGTCGAAGGTGATCAGCGACAGCACCGGGCCGAAGATTTCTTCCTGAGCGATGGTCATCGCGTTGGTCACGCCGTCGAACAACGCCGGTTGCACGTACAGGCCACCGGTTTCTTCGAGGGTGCGCTGGCCGCCGGCAATCAGCTCGGCGCCCTGCTCGCGACCGATGCTGATATAGCGCAGCACGTTGTCGAGTTGACGCTGATCGACCACGGCACCGACGGTGGTGGCCGGATCGAGGGCGTGACCCGGTTTCCACGCTTGCAGTGCTTCCACCAACAGCGGAATAAATTGCTCGCGGATCGAACGCTCGACCAGCAGGCGCGAACCGGCGGTGCAGACTTCGCCCTGGTTGAACGCAATGGCGCCGGCCGCTGCTTGTGCTGCCGCGCGCAAATCCGGTGCGTCGGCAAACACCACGTTCGGGCTCTTGCCCCCTGCTTCGAGCCAGACGCGTTTCATGTTGCTTTGGCCGGCATAAATCATCAGTTGCTTGGCAATCGCCGTGGAGCCGGTGAAGGCCAGCACGTCGACGTCCATGTGCAACGCCAACGCTTTGCCGACGGTGTGGCCGAAGCCTGGCAGCACGTTGAACACGCCTTTCGGAATGCCGGCATCGAGCGCCAGTTGCGCGATGCGGATCGCCGTCAGTGGCGACTTTTCCGAAGGTTTCAGAATGAACGAGTTGCCCGCTGCCAGCGCCGGGGCGAATTTCCAACTGGCCATGATCAACGGGAAGTTCCACGGCACGATCGCGGCAACCACGCCGGAAGGCTCGCGGGTGATCAGGCCGAGTTGGTCGTGCGGGGTCGCGGCCACTTCGTCGTAAATCTTGTCGATGGCTTCGGCGCTCCAGCGGATCGCGTTAGCGGTCGCCGGGATGTCGATGCTCATCGAATCGCTGATCGGTTTACCCATGTCGAGGGTTTCCAGCAGCGCCAGTTCTTCCTGGTTCTGCAGGATCAGATCGGCGAAGCGAATCAGGATGCGCTTGCGCTCGGCCGGGGCTTTGTGCGCCCACACGCCGGATTCAAAAGACTGGCGCGCGACTTCAACGGCGAGGTTGGCGTCGGCTTCATCGGTGCTGGCCACGGAGGCGAGGAAACGGCCGTCAACAGGGCTCAGGCATTCGAAGGTGTCGCCGCTGATAGCCGGGCGATATTCACCGTTGATGAACGCGCGGGACTCGATGGTCAGAGACTGGAAGCGTTGTTCCCAGTCGTTGCGGGTAGTTGTCATTGTTGTGGCTCGACAAGGGGGATTGGGTGATCGGCGGACGAACGCCGCCGATCAAAATCTGGTAACCCGATCCCCTGTAGGAGCTGCCGAAGGCTGCGATCTTTTGACTTTGATTTTTTAAAAGCAAGATCAAAAGATCGCAGCCTTCGGCAGCTCCTACAGGGTTACGGCGGTGGGTCAACCGTCAGACCGTATGCAGATACCAGTTGTACTCAAGGTCAGAGATCGAGTTTTCGAACTCGGCCAGTTCGCTTTCCTTGCACGCGACGAAGACGTCGATGTACAGCGGGTCGATGTACTTGGCCATGACTTCGCTGTCGTCCAGCTCGCGCAGTGCGTCGCGCAGGTTGTTCGGCAGGCTCTGTTCGTTCTGCTCATAGCTGTTGCCTTCAACCGGCGCGCCCGGCTCGATCTTGTTGGTCAGACCGTGGTGAATACCGGCCAGAACAGACGCCATCAGCAAGTACGGGTTGGCGTCGGCACCGGCAACACGGTGCTCGATGCGCACGGAGTCCGGTGAGCCGGTCGGTACGCGCACGGCCACGGTGCGGTTGTCGATGCCCCAGCTTGGCGAGTTCGGTACGTAGAACTGCGCGCCAAAGCGGCGGTAAGAGTTGACGTTCGGGCAGAGGAAAGCCATTTGCGCAGGCAGGGTCTCCAGCACACCGCCGATCGCGTGACGCAGTGCGGCGTTCTGCTCGGGATCCTCGCTGGCGAAGATGTTGTTGCCTTCTTTGTCCAGGATCGAAATGTGTACGTGCAGACCGTTGCCCGCCTGGCCCGGATACGGCTTGGCCATGAAGGTGGTGTCCATCTCGTGGTCGTAGGCGATGTTCTTCACCAGACGCTTGAGCAGGACGGCGTAGTCGCACGCCTTGATCGGGTCAGAGACGTGATGCAGGTTGACTTCGAATTGCGCCGGGGCGCTTTCCTTGACGATGGCGTCAGCAGGAATGCCCTGCTCTTTCGCGCCTTCGAGGATGTCTTGCAGGCAGTCGACGTATTCGTCGAGATCGTCGATCAGGTACACCTGAGTCGATACCGGACGCTTGCCGGAGACTGGCGAACGTGGCGACTGCGGACGGCCGTTCACGTTGTCCTGGTCGATCAGATAAAACTCAAGTTCGAACGCGGCGCAGATGGTCAGGCCCATTTCGTCGAACTTGCGCACGACGTTGGCCAACACTTCACGCGGGTCAGCGAAGAACGGCTGGCCTTCCAGTTCGTGCATGGTCATTAACAGTTGTGCGGTCGGGCGCTTTTGCCAAGGCTCGATGCTCAGGGTGCCAGGGATCGGATAGCAGATGCGGTCAGCATCACCGATGTCCAGACCCAGACCGGTGCTTTCCACCGTGGAGCCATTGATGTCGAGGGCGAAAAGCGAGGCCGGCAGGTTGATGCCTTTCTCGTAAACCTTATGAAGACTGGTGCGTTCGATGCGCTTGCCGCGCACCACACCGTTCATATCCGCAATCAGAAGGTCGACGTACAAAACCTCAGGATATTTCTTAAGGAATGCGTTTGCTTCGTTGAGTTGAACGGTACGCAGAGGGACCGACATGATGCACCTATTTAGCTGTTAATTATTATGTTCACCACCGTGTTGCGCAGCCAGTCAATCCGAAAGGCAAAGTGAAGTCAATAGCGAACAGCTGGCCTCCAAGGGTTTATTTTTAGGGCTTTTATTAACACTCTCGTGCCAACACAGGCGCCAAAGCCCCTAGATTCATGAGGATTTGATGAACGGCGTTTAGAATTTTTTACATGGCAGTTGTTAATTAAAATAAACGCGGATAAGCTCCGGAAAAGCTCGTTCAAGTGTCAAACTTCGAGGTGAATAAAAATGGCATTCAAGCCATTGATCGGCGTTACAGCGTGCGTCAAACAGATTGGCCTGCACCCCTATCACATCAGCGGTGACAAGTACTTACGTGCTGTCAGCGTTGGCGCCAACGGGTTGCCAGTGATCATTCCTTCCCTTGGCAACCTGACTGAAATCGATGACCTGCTCGGTCAACTCGACGGTCTGTTGCTGACCGGCTCGCCCTCGAACGTGGAACCTTTCCACTATCAAGGCCCGGCCAGCGCACCCGGCACGGATCACGATCCGGCGCGGGATGCCACGACTCTTCCTTTATTACGTGCAGCCATCGCGGCGGGCGTTCCGGTGCTCGGCATCTGCCGTGGTTTCCAGGAAATGAACGTGGCGTTCGGCGGCAGCCTGCATCAGAAGGTGCACGAGCTGCCGGGCATGCTTGATCACCGCGAGGCCGACAGCCCGGAACTCGCCGTGCAGTACGCGCCGGCGCATGCCGTGACGGTATTGGGCGGTGGCGTGTTCGAAGCGCTCGAGTTGCCGAGTGAGTTTCAAGTCAATTCGATTCACAGCCAAGGCATCGACCGCCTCGCGCCCGGCCTGCGTGCCGAAGCCGTGGCACCGGACGGTTTGATCGAAGCGATCTCGGTCGCCGACAGCCCGACCTTTGCCCTCGGCGTGCAATGGCATCCGGAATGGCAGGTGCTGGACAACCCGAACTACCTGAAGATTTTCCAGGCATTCGGCGCGGCTTGCCGGCAACGGGCGGCGCAGCGCAACCAGCGCTGATCCAACCCAAGAATACGTAACGATTTACTGCCCCCTCGGATGTCGGGTGTGCCTGCGCACATCCGTCATTCGTGAACAGCGACACCTGTAATAACAACAAGTACGACCCAGGCAGCCAGGACGGCGGCGCCGAACAAGCCGGATGGCAGGAGCAAGACCGCCGGATCAACGCAAAACCCTGTGGGATGTGATCCGACCGGAAATGCACCTGCAGGCTTGCAATCCACTTAAGCCCGGCCACGTTGGCTGAGCGAACGAAACCTGTTGGGAGTTTCACATGGCAAACGCCTCCAGCACTTACCGGAAGGCACTTGAAGGTCATCAGCAACCGAAAAAGGTTCTGGTGAAAGTCGATCGTGTCACCAAGAAGTTCGACGAAACCACGGCAGTGGACGATGTGTCCCTGGAGATCCATCAGGGCGAAATCTTCGCCCTGCTCGGCGGCTCCGGTTCGGGCAAATCGACCCTGCTGCGCATGCTTGCCGGTTTCGAGCGGCCGACTGAAGGGCGGATTCTGCTCGACGGCGTGGACATCACCGACATGCCGCCGTACGAGCGGCCGATCAACATGATGTTCCAGTCCTATGCGCTGTTCCCACACATGACCGTCGCGCAGAACATCGCCTTCGGCCTCAAGCAGGACCGTTTGCCGGCCAGTGAAATCGATGCCCGCGTCGATGAAATGCTGCGCCTCGTGCACATGACCCAGTACGCCAAACGCAAACCGCATCAGTTGTCCGGCGGTCAGCGTCAACGCGTCGCCCTCGCCCGCTCGCTGGCCAAACGTCCAAAGCTGTTGCTGCTCGACGAACCGATGGGTGCGCTGGATAAAAAGCTGCGTTCGCAGATGCAACTGGAGCTGGTGCAAATCATCGAACGCGTCGGCGTGACCTGCGTGATGGTGACCCACGACCAGGAAGAAGCCATGACCATGGCTGAGCGCATCGCCATCATGCACCTGGGCTGGATCGCGCAGATCGGCAGCCCGATCGACATTTATGAAGCACCGGTCAGCCGCATGGTTTGCGAATTCATCGGCAACGTGAATGCCTTCGACGGCACCGTGGTGGAAGACCTTGAAGGTCACGCGATCATCCACAGCCCGGACTTGCAGCAGAAAATTTACGTCGGTCACGGCGTCAGCACTTCAGTGCAGGACAAATCGATCACCTACGCGATCCGCCCGGAAAAAATGCTGGTCAGCACTACTAAACCGGAGTTCCGCTACAACTGGTCCGAAGGCAAGGTGCATGACATCGCTTACCTCGGCGGCCACTCGGTGTTCTACGTCGAATTGCCCGGCGGCAAAATCGTCCAGTCGTTCATGGCCAACGCCGAACGCCGTGGCGCGCGTCCGACCTGGGATGACAAAGTCTACGTCTGGTGGGAAGACGACAGCGGCGTGGTACTGCGCTCATGAGAACCTTCAATCAGCAATTCCTGCGCCTGGTGCCCAGCGGACGAAAACTGGTGATCGGTATTCCGTTCATCTGGCTGTTCCTGTTCTTCATGCTGCCGTTCTTTCTGGTGATGAAGATCAGTTTCTCGGAAGCCGCGCTGTCGATCCCGCCGTACTCGGAGATCTACACCTACGCCGAACAGAAATTCCAGCTGCTGCTGAACATCGGCAACTACACCATGCTCGGCGAAGACGAGCTGTACCTGTCGGCCTACCTCGGTTCGCTGAAAGTCGCGGCGCTGAGCACGATGATGTGCCTGCTGATCGGTTTCCCGATGGCCTACGCGATCACCAAGACCGGCAAGGAAACGCAAAACGTCCTGCTGCTGTTGATCATGATGCCAACCTGGACCGCGATCCTGATCCGCGTTTACGCGTGGATGGGCATCCTCAGCAACAACGGTCTGCTCAACGCGTTTCTGATGTGGACGGGGCTCACCGATCACCCGATCGAGATCCTCAACACCAACACCGCCGTCTATATAGGCGTGGTTTACGCCTACCTGCCGTTCATGGTGTTGCCGCTGTACGCTAACCTCGTCAAGCACGACGGCAGCCTGCTGGAAGCCGCGTCGGATCTGGGTTCGAGCAACTTTAACAACTTCTGGAAAATCACCGTGCCGCTGGCCAAGAACGGCATCATCGCCGGTTGCATGCTGGTATTCATTCCGGTGGTCGGTGAGTTTGTGATTCCAGAACTGCTGGGTGGCCCGGAGACGCTGATGATCGGTCGCGTGCTGTGGCAAGAGTTCTTCAATAACCGCGACTGGCCGGTGGCATCTGCCCTGGCGGTGGTGATGCTGTTGATCCTGATTGTGCCGATTCTGCTGTTCAACCGCAGCCAGGCCAAAGAGATGGAGGCACGGGGATGAAACGCTTCGGTTTTTCCAAGTTCATGTTGATCTTCGGCCTGATGTTCATTTATCTGCCGATGCTGATTCTGGTGATCTACTCGTTCAACGCCTCGAAACTGGTGACGGTGTGGGGTGGCTGGTCGATCAAGTGGTACGTCGGTTTGCTCGACAACACGCAACTGATGGGCTCGGTGGTGCGCTCGCTGGAAATCGCCTGCTACACCGCGATTGCTGCCGTGGCATTGGGCACATTGGCGGCATTCGTGCTGACCCGTGTAACTCGCTTCAAGGGCCGCACTCTATTCGGTGGCCTGGTGACCGCGCCGTTGGTGATGCCTGAAGTGATCACCGGTCTGTCGCTGTTGCTGCTGTTTGTGGCAATGGCGCAGTTGATCGGCTGGCCGCAGGAGCGTGGCATCGTCACCATCTGGATCGCCCACACCACGTTTTGTGCCGCTTATGTGGCAGTGGTAGTCTCCGCCCGCCTTCGCGAGCTGGATCTGTCGATCGAAGAAGCGGCGATGGACCTCGGTGCGAAGCCGTTCAAGGTGTTTTTCCTGATCACCATCCCGATGATCGCGCCGTCGCTGGCGGCGGGCGGGATGATGTCGTTCGCTTTGTCGCTGGATGACCTGGTGTTGGCGAGCTTCGTGTCCGGGCCGGGTTCGACGACGTTGCCGATGGAAGTGTTCTCGGCCGTGCGACTGGGCGTGAAACCTGAGATCAACGCCGTGGCGAGCCTGATTCTGCTCGCGGTGTCGCTGGTGACCTTCCTCGTCTGGTACTTCGGCCGCAAGGCAGAAGCCAACCGCAAGCGTGCGATTCAGGAAGCAATGGATCAGACCGCGAATGAGTCGTGGCAGCAGCCGGCAGCGGCGACTGCCTAAGCAACACTGATGAACAACTGTGGCGAGGGGATTTATCCCCGTTCGGCTGCGAAGCGGCCCCAGCAGTTCTACCTGAAAACTCTGTATTCAGGTTTTGCGACTGCTTCGCAGCCGAGCGGGGATAAATCCCCTCGCCACATAGTTCCACGTACAGCCGATAGCTTCTGTAGGAGCTGCGGCCCGCTGCGATATTTTGACTTTGCATTTGAAGATCAACAGATAGCA
>NZ_JASCPK010000126.1:0-17083 GCF_029959385.1 Pseudomonas sp. PS01303 | reverse complement strand
GAGGGATTGATCCGGGGGTGGGAGCGCAGCGACCGTTTGGCGCAGCCAAACACAGCGAGAGGAGGTGCAGCGAAGCAAACCGTAGGCGCTGCCCCCCGGATCAATCCCGGAGCGAAGGAACCCGAGCATTAGCGAGGGCCGAACGTCAGGGCACAGACCTTTTGGTTACTTTTGGGGCGTTTGCCAAAAGTGACCCGCCGTAAGGGCGGAACCCTAACCAGCCATCACCACAACAACGGATATTCACCCAAAAAACCCAAACGACAAACAACAAAAAGGGCGCCCGAAGGCGCCCTCAGCGAAACAACAACGATCAAGCCATCTCAGCAGTGGTCTCGAAATCAAAGGTCAACTCACCATCCTTGATATCGATATGAACAACCCCACCATGCTCAGCCAACTCACCAAACAAGATCTCCTCCGCCAGCGGACGCTTGATCTTGTCCTGAATCAGACGAGCCATCGGACGCGCACCCATCGCCGCATCATAACCACCCGCCGCAATCCAGCTACGCGCCGCGTCAGTCACTTCCAGCAACACACGCTTGTCTTCCAGTTGCGCCTGAAGCTCGGTAAGGAACTTGTCCACCACACTTTTGATAACCTCATGACTGAGGCGACCAAACTGAATAATGGTGTCCAGACGGTTACGGAACTCCGGCGTGAAGCTCTTCTTGATCACTTCCATCGCATCAGACGAGTGATCCTGATGGGTGAAACCGATCGAAGCCCGCGCCGCCGTTTCAGCACCGGCGTTAGTGGTCATGATCACAATCACGTTGCGGAAGTCCGCCTTGCGCCCGTTGTTATCGGTCAGCGTGCCGTGATCCATCACCTGCAGCAGCAGGTTGAAGACTTCCGGATGCGCCTTCTCGATTTCATCGAGCAGCAATACGCAATGCGGCTGCTTGGTGATCGCTTCGGTCAACAGACCGCCCTGGTCGAAACCAACATAGCCTGGAGGCGCACCGATCAGACGCGATACGGTGTGGCGCTCCATGTACTCGGACATGTCGAAACGAACCAGTTCAATGCCCAACGCCTTGGCCAATTGCCGCGCGGCCTCGGTTTTACCGACACCGGTCGGGCCGGCGAACAGGAACGAACCGACTGGCTTGTCAGGCGACTTGAGGCCGGCACGGGACAGTTTGATCGCAGTCGACAGCGAATCGATCGCCGCGTCCTGACCAAACACCGTCAGCTTCAGGTCACGCTCCAGGTTACGCAGTAGTTCTTTGTCGGAGCTGGTGACGTGCTTCGGCGGAATCCGCGCGATCTTCGCCACGATGTCTTCGACGTGCGGCACTTCGATGCGCTTGGCGCGCTTCTCGACCGGTTGCAGGCGCTGATAGGCGCCAGCCTCGTCGATCACATCAATGGCTTTGTCCGGCATGTGCCGATCATTGATATAGCGCGACGCCAGTTCAGCAGCGGCACGCAGTGCTTCATCGCTGTATTCAATGTTGTGGTGCTGCTCGAAACGCCCTTTCAGGCCGCGCAGGATACCGATGGTGTCTTCCACCGACGGCTCGACGACATCAACCTTCTGGAAGCGACGCGCCAAGGCACGATCCTTCTCGAAGATGCCGCGGAATTCCTGGAACGTGGTCGAACCGATGCAGCGAATGTCGCCAGACGACAGCAGCGGCTTGAGCAGATTCGAAGCGTCCATAACGCCGCCCGACGCAGCGCCCGCACCAATAATGGTGTGGATCTCGTCGATAAACAGAATGGCTTGCGGACGTTTTTTCAGTTCATTGAGCAGCGCTTTGAAACGCTTCTCGAAATCACCGCGATACTTGGTGCCCGCGAGCAGAGCACCGAGATCAAGCGAATAAACGACGCTACCCGCCAACAGATCCGGCACCTGGTTGTCGACAATGCGCTTGGCCAGGCCTTCGGCAATCGCGGTTTTACCCACGCCTGCTTCGCCGACCAGCAGCGGATTGTTTTTGCGCCGACGCGCGAGAATCTGCGCGACACGCTCGACTTCCGACTCACGGCCGACCAGCGGATCGATACGACCCTGGCGCGCGAGTTCGTTGAGGTTGCTGGCATAAGCATCCAGAGGATTGCCTGAAGAAGAAGACTCACCGCCCTCGTCGTCCTGCATATCTTGTTCACCTTCAGAGTGATCGCCATGCCCCGGCACTTTGGAAATGCCGTGGGCGATGTAGTTGACGACATCGATGCGCGCAACGCTCTGCTGTTTCAGCAGGAACACCGCCTGACTCTCTTGCTCACTGAAGATGGCAACCAGCACGTTAGCGCCGGTTACTTCGCGTTTGCCCGAGCTCTGTACGTGAAAAACAGCACGCTGCAGTACACGCTGGAAGCCCAGGGTTGGCTGGGTTTCGCGATCTTCGTCATGAACGGGGATCAATGGCGTGGTGGAGTCGATGAACTCCTGCAGGTCATGCTTGAGTTTGTCGAGGTTTGCGCCGCAGGCACGCAAAACGGTGGCGGCAGCCTCATTATCCAATAGGGCCAGCAGGAGATGTTCGACGGTCATGAATTCATGACGCTTCGAACGAGCCTCCTTGAAGGCTAAATTGAGGGTGACTTCGAGCTCGCGGTTTAACATAGCTTCACCTCATACCCAAGTGGTCGGCGATTAACCGTCCTTCTCGATTTCACAGAGTAGCGGATGCTGGCTTTCCCTGGCGTACTGGTTGACCTGCATGGCCTTTGTCTCGGCGATGTCGCGGGTAAACACTCCACATACTGCCCGTCCTTCTGTATGAACGGCCAGCATGACCTTGGTCGCCAGCTCGCGATTCAGGTTAAAAAACACCTCGAGCACTTCGACGACGAAATCCATCGGTGTGTAGTCATCGTTGAACAAAACCACCTTGTACATCGGCGGCGCCTGTAATGCAGGCTTTGCTTCCTGAACAGCAACGCCCGCCGAACCGTCGTCGTGTTCCTCCGGGTGATCCTTTTGGAAAGTCGGGCGATCCTGATTGAATGTTAGTCGAATCTGGCTGATTGCATGCATGGAAAGAAAGGTTCGTCAGTTGTGCAAATACAGTGGTGGGGGCGGTTGTACACGTTTTCAACTCCGACTGCCCGGTCACCTTGACTATCGGGAAAACGGTGTTACAACCAATAGAGCCCACAGTGGGTAAAAAAGATCCGCGGAGTCAATCCTTTTAACGGATTAGATTGCGGATGAATTGGATGATACTCCAGCGATGGAATCTGTTGCAGAGGGATTTGAGCATGGCAGTCGGCAAGGTGAAATGGTTCAACAATGCCAAGGGATTCGGTTTCATCAACACCGACACCCATGAGGGCCGCGATGAGGATGGCAAAGACATCGACTTCTTTGCCCATTATTCGGCCATTGAAATGGACGGGTACAAAACCCTTAAAGCAGGTCAAGCGGTGAGATTCGATATTGTGCAAGGCCCCAAAGGCCTGCATGCGGTGAAGATTACTTCGGCCGAAGTCTCGCCGGTGTCGAGCACGGTCGTCGCCGAAGAACAAACAGCGACCAGTTGACGCCGTAAACATTCAGCCATAAAAAAACCGCCTGACTCAATTCATCGAGTCAGGCGGTTTTTGTGTGCCTGCGTTTTACATGTGCGAGATCAGCGCATCACCGAAGCCCGAAGACGACACCAGTTTGGCCCCATCCATCAGACGTTCGAAGTCATAGGTCACAGTCTTGGCCGAGATAGCGCCGTTGGTGCCCTTGATGATCAGATCCGCCGCTTCCGTCCAGCCCATGTGGCGCAGCATCATTTCTGCCGAAAGTATCAACGAACCCGGGTTGACCTGATCCTTGCCGGCGTACTTCGGTGCAGTGCCGTGGGTGGCCTCGAACATTGCCACGGTGTCGGACAGGTTGGCGCCCGGCGCGATGCCGATACCGCCCACTTCTGCCGCGAGGGCATCGGAGAGGTAGTCACCGTTGAGGTTGAGGGTCGCGATCACATCGTATTCGGCCGGGCGCAGCAGGATCTGCTGGAGCATGGCGTCGGCGATGGCGTCTTTGACCACAACGTTCTTGCCGGTTTTCGGGTTTTTGAACTGCATCCACGGGCCGCCGTCGAGCAGGGTCGCGCCGAATTCTTCAGCGGCCACTTCGTAGGCCCACTCTTTGAAGGCACCTTCGGTGAACTTCATGATGTTGCCTTTGTGCACGATGGTCAGCGAATCGCGGTCGTTATCGACCACATATTGCAGAGCCTTGCGCGCCAGACGCTTGGTGCCTTCCAGCGAAACCGGCTTGACGCCGATGCCGCAGTTTTCGTCGAAACGGATCTTGGTGACGCCCATTTCTTCTTTAAGGAACTTGATGACCTTGGTGGCTTCCGGTGAACCGGCCTTCCACTCAATGCCGGCATAGATGTCTTCGGAGTTCTCGCGGAAGATCGTCATGTCGACGTCGCCAGGCTTTTTCACCGGGCTTGGTACGCCTTCGAACCAGCGCACCGGGCGCAGGCAGACGTACAGGTCGAGCTGCTGACGCAGGGCCACGTTCAGCGAACGAATGCCGCCACCGACTGGCGTGGTCAGCGGGCCTTTGATGGAAACCACGTAATCCTTGACCGCATCGAGAGTTTCCTGAGGCAGCCAGGTGTCCTGATCGTAAACCTGAGTGGCTTTTTCCCCGGCGAAGACTTCCATCCAGGAAATCTTGCGTTTACCGCCGTATGCCTTTTGAACTGCAGCATCGACAACCTTGATCATCACCGGGCTGATGTCGACACCAATGCCGTCACCTTCGATGAAGGGGATGATCGGGTTATCAGGAACATTGAGAGAATGGTCTGCATTGACGGTGATTTTGTCGCCGACGGCTGGAACCTGAATCTTCTTGTAACCCATGCTGAACTCCATTGTTTGGATTGAACATCTGGCTTGGTTCGAGCGTAACCCAGTTAAATCAACACGCAAACCCTCTGTTCCCGGCAATCGCACAACTCGTTTCGTACAACCCTGAAAGCAAAGGGAAAAGCGCCAAACTCAAGCATTCGCAACGACTCTACGCGCCACCCTGCCCTGCGACCTTTAGACCAATGGACGAGATTGGTTGCATATGAACCATCGGCAGATTGCCAGCTACCTATGTATAATGCCCGCCGCTGACCACAGGGTCACGACGGCTGGCCTCTCTAGAACGAGACTTTCCGCCTGATTGGTCGGGTTGTTACCGCAGCCTGACTGCTTGACGCTCTACTGATGCACCCAACATCACCGCGAAGAATCTCGACATTCGGTTCATGGATGACTTTGAACGAACGCGCTTACCCGGCGCCCCTCGAGTTTCTGCGCACGCTTTAGCAAAGAAGAGAGAGTTAATCCGAATATGCCCACCCGCTCGAAGATCATCTATACCTTCACCGACGAAGCTCCAGCCCTCGCCACCTATTCCCTGCTGCCGATCATCGAGGCCTACACCGCTTCGGCCGATATCGCCGTGGAAACCCGCGATATCTCTCTTGCAGCACGTATTCTGGCCAGCTTCCCCGAGCAACTGGGTGACAAAGCCGTAGCCGACCACCTCGCCGAACTGGGCGACCTGGCCGTTACGCCTGAAGCCAACATCATCAAGCTGCCGAACATCAGCGCTTCGGTGCCTCAGCTGCAAGCCGCGATCAAAGAGCTGCAAGCGCAGGGTTACAACCTGCCGGACTACCCGGAAACTGTGACCAGCGACGCCGACAAAGACGCCAAGGCGCGTTACGACAAGGTCAAGGGCAGCGCCGTGAACCCGGTTCTGCGTGAAGGCAACTCCGACCGTCGCGCTCCGCTGTCGGTTAAAAACTATGCGCGCAAGCACCCGCACAAAATGGGCGCCTGGGCCAAAGACTCCAAGTCCCACGTCGCTCACATGAGCACCGGCGATTTCTACGGCAGCGAAAAAGCTGCCCTGATCGACGCCGCTGACGCCGTGAAGATCGAGCTGATCGCCAAAGACGGCACCGCGACCGTTCTGAAAGAAAAAACCACCGTTCAGGCTGGCGAGATCCTCGACTGCGCCGTGATGAGCAAAAACGCTCTGCGTGCGTTCATCGCTGCTGAAATCGAAAGCGCCAAGGCCCAAGGCGTGCTGCTGTCGGTTCACCTGAAAGCAACCATGATGAAGGTCTCCGACCCGATCATGTTCGGTCAGATCGTTGCCGAGTTCTATAAAGACGCGCTGACCAAGCACGCAGCCGTGCTGGCCGAGATCGGCTTCAACCTGAACAACGGCATCGGCGATCTGTACGCTCGCATCAAAGCCCTGCCGGCTGAGCAGCAAGCGCAGATCGAAGCCGACATGGCCGCCGTCTACGCCGCTCGTCCGTCGCTGGCGATGGTCAACTCCGACAAAGGCATCACCAACCTGCACGTGCCGAGCGACGTTATCGTCGACGCCTCGATGCCAGCGATGATCCGTGACTCCGGCAAAATGTGGGGCACTGACGGTCAACTGCACGACACCAAGGCTGTGATTCCGGATCGTTGCTACGCGACCATCTACCAGGCCGTGATCGAAGATTGCAAAGCCAATGGCGCTTTCGATCCGACCACCATGGGCAGCGTGCCAAACGTGGGTCTGATGGCGAAGAAAGCCGAAGAGTACGGCTCGCACGACAAGACCTTCCAGATCAAGGCTGACGGCGTGGTTCGCGTGACCGACAGCAAAGGCACCCTGCTGATGGAACAGGCTGTTGAAGCCGGCGACATCTTCCGCATGTGCCAGACCAAAGACGCGCCGATCCAGGACTGGGTCAAACTGGCCGTCAACCGTGCTCGCGCCAGCAGCACGCCAGCGATCTTCTGGCTCGACCCAATGCGCGCTCACGACGGCGTAGTGATCGAGAAAGTTCAGGCGTACCTGAAGGATCACGACACGTCCGGTCTGGACATCCAGATCATGGCGCCGGTCGACGCGATGAAGTTCACCCTGCAGCGCACCCGCGAAGGCAAGGACACCATTTCGGTGACCGGCAACGTACTGCGCGACTACCTGACTGACCTGTTCCCGATCATGGAACTGGGCACCAGCGCCAAGATGCTGTCGATCGTGCCGCTGATGAACGGCGGTGGCCTGTTCGAAACCGGCGCTGGCGGTTCGGCACCGAAGCACGTGCAGCAACTGGTTGAAGAGAACTTCCTGCGCTGGGATTCGCTGGGCGAGTTCCTCGCACTGGCAGCGTCCCTTGAGCATCTGGGCGTGAACTACAACAACCCGAAAGCGCTGGTGCTGTCGAAAACCCTGGATCAGGCCACTGGCCAGTTCCTCGACAACAACAAGTCGCCATCGCGCAAAGTCGGCAACATCGACAACCGCGGCAGCCACTTCTACCTGGCGATGTACTGGGCTCAGGCCCTGGCTGCCCAGACTGAAGACGCTGCACTGCAAGCGCAGTTCGCGACCCTGGCAAAAACCCTGACCGAGAACGAAGCAACCATCGTTGCCGAACTCAACGCCGTTCAGGGCAAGCCAGTCGACATCGGCGGTTACTACCACGCCAATGCCGAGCTGATCAGCAAGGCCATGCGCCCAAGCGCAACCCTCAACGCGGCGATTGCTGCGCTGGTTTAAGGTTGTAGCGCGGTAAACAAACCCCGGCCTGGTGCCGGGGTTTGTGTTTCCAGAGTTCACACAAATCCCTTGTAGGAGTGAGCGTGCTCGCGATAGCGGTATACCATTCAACAATTATGGTGACTGACAATGCGCTATCGCGAGCAGGCTCACTCCTACATTGGATTGCATTTCAACCCCAGACTTGAGGAAGGTTTTATGGAATGGCTCCCCCACATCACCGTCGCCACCATTGTCGAGGACAACGGTCGCTTCCTGATGGTTGAAGAACACAAAGCCGGGCGCAATGTGCTCAACCAGCCCGCCGGTCATCTCGATCCGGACGAAACCCTGATCGACGCCGCCATCCGCGAAACCCTTGAAGAAACCGGCTGGGACGTCGAGCCCACCGGCGTCATCGGTATTTATCTGTACACCGCCCCGAGCAACGGCGTGACCTACCAGCGCGTGTGTTTCAGCGCCAAAGCGGTAAAACACAACGCGGACTATCAACTCGACGACGGCATCGTCGGCGCCAAGTGGCTGACCCGTGACGAATTAATGGCTCAACGCGACAACTGGCGCAGTGAGCTGATCATCCGTTGCATCGACGATTATCTGGCCGGGCATCACTTCAGCCTCGAACTGATCCGCCCTTCTCTTTAGCCTTGAGGCCGCGAGCCTGCTAGAATCGCGTCCTTTTTCAAGACACTCATTGAATCCCTATGCGTGATCCAGCCCCTTCTGACACATCCAAGAAGCGCGTCATTGTCGGCATGTCCGGCGGCGTGGACTCTTCCGTTTCCGCTCTCCTGCTGATCGAGCAGGGCTATGAAGTGGAAGGCCTGTTCATGAAGAACTGGGAAGAAGACGACGGAACGGAATACTGCACCGCCATGGACGACCTGGCGGATGCCCAGGCTGTCTGCGACAAGATTGGCATCAAGCTGCACACCGCCAACTTCGCCGCCGAGTACTGGGACAACGTGTTCGAGCACTTCCTGGCCGAATACAAGGCCGGGCGCACGCCGAACCCGGACATCCTGTGTAACCGCGAGATCAAGTTCAAGGCGTTCCTCGATTACGCCATGATGCTCGGCGCCGACCTGATCGCCACTGGTCACTACGTGCGCCGTCGCGACATCGATGGCCGCACCGAACTGCTCAAAGGCCTCGATCCGAACAAAGATCAAAGCTACTTCCTGCACGCCGTTGGCGGCGAACAGATCGCCAAGACCTTGTTCCCGGTTGGCGAACTGGAAAAGCCGAAAGTCCGTGAAATTGCCGAGAAATACGAGCTGGCGACCGCCAAGAAGAAGGATTCCACCGGGATCTGCTTCATCGGCGAGCGTCGCTTCAGCGACTTCCTCAAGCAATACCTGCCAGCGCAACCGGGCGAAATCAAAACCACCGAAGGCGAAGTCATCGGCCGTCACCACGGCTTGATGTACCACACCATCGGTCAGCGTCAGGGCCTCGGCATCGGCGGGTTGAAAGACGCCGGCGACGAGCCGTGGTACGTGCTGCGCAAGGATCTCGACACCAACGAGTTGATCGTCGGCCAGGGCAACAACCATCCATGGCTGTTCTCCGGCGCCCTGCTCGCTTCGGAAATCTATTGGGTCAACCCGATCGACCTGAGCCAGCCGCTGCGCCTGACCGCCAAGGTTCGCTATCGCCAGAGCGATCAAGCCTGCACCTTGGAAAAAACCGCCAATGGCTACCGCGCCGTGTTCGACGAGCCGCAACGCGCGGTGACGCCGGGCCAGTCCGTGGTGTTCTATGACGGTGAAATCTGCCTCGGCGGCGGCGTGATCGAAGTGGCCGAGCGGTGGAGCGGCCAGGCATGAGCCCGACTCAGGAGCAACTGACGGCGCTGGGCGGCGTGTTTCTCGCCGCCGTGCTGGTCGACCGGATCGCCAAAAGCGGCCAGACCAGCGAAGCCGGCCTGACGTGCATGCTCGGCAGCCTGTTGGTGCGCGACCCGAAAGACACGCTGGACGTGTACGGCGGCGATGACCTCAATCTGCGCGAAGGCTATCGGGCGCTGATCGGCGCCCTCGAACGCGACCCGAGCACCTTGCAGCGCGAGCCATTGCGCTATGCCCTGTCGATGCTCGGTCTGGAACGCCAACTGGCGAAACGCGGCGACATGCTCGATGTGATCGGCAAACGTCTGCCGCAGATTCAGTCGCAGGTCGAACACTTCGGCCCGGCCCATGAAAACGTGATTGCCGCCTGCGGCGCGCTGTATCAGGACACCCTGAGTACCTTGCGCCAACGGATTCAGGTGCACGGCGACATGCGCAACCTGCAACAACCGAGCAACGCCTCGAAAATTCGCGCCCTGTTGCTCGCCGGCATCCGTTCGGCACGCCTGTGGCGACAGCTCGGCGGCCATCGCTGGCAGTTGGTGATCAGCCGGCGCAAGCTGCTCAAAGAGCTGTATCCATTGATGCGCAGCGAATAAACGCCGCGCAATAAACACTTTGTAGTCTGTAACGCGTAATACGCCGGTCAGTTGGCAACGGACCGGCGGATTTTTTCATGTATGATACGCGCCCCATTTCGTTGCCCGACTGTCCGAGAACACCCCATGCAGCTTTCTTCGCTCACTGCGGTTTCCCCTGTTGACGGCCGCTACGCCGGCAAAACCCAGGCCCTGCGCCCGATTTTCAGCGAGTACGGTTTGATCCGTGCCCGAGTTCTGGTTGAAGTGCGCTGGCTCCAGCGCCTGGCCGCCCACGCGGGTATCCCAGAAGTGCCAGCCTTCTCCGCCGAGGCCAACGCCGTTCTCAATGAACTGGCTGAAAACTTCTCGCTGGAGCACGCCGAGCGCGTCAAAGAGATCGAGCGCACCACCAACCACGACGTCAAAGCGATCGAATACCTGCTCAAAGAGCAAGCGGCCAAGCTGCCGGAGCTGGCCAATGTCAGCGAGTTCATCCACTTTGCCTGCACCAGCGAAGACATCAACAACCTGTCCCACGCCCTGATGCTGCGCGAAGGCCGTGACGACGTGATGCTGCCACTCATGCGCCAGACCGCCGAAGCCATCCGCGAACTGGCCATCCGTTTTGCTGACGTGCCGATGCTGTCGCGCACCCACGGTCAACCGGCCTCGCCGACCACTCTGGGTAAAGAGCTGGCGAACGTGGTTTACCGTCTCGAGCGTCAGATTGCTCAAGTCGCTGCCGTACCGCTGCTGGGCAAGATCAACGGCGCTGTCGGCAACTACAACGCGCACCTGTCGGCCTACCCGCAGATCGACTGGGAAGCCAATGCCCGCGCCTTCATCGAAGACGAGCTGGGCCTTGGTTTCAACCCGTACACCACGCAGATCGAACCGCACGATTACATCGCCGAGCTGTTCGACGCGATCGCGCGCTTCAACACCATCCTGATCGACTTCGACCGTGACATCTGGGGTTATATCTCCCTGGGTTACTTCAAGCAGCGCACCATCGCTGGCGAAATCGGTTCGTCGACCATGCCGCACAAGGTCAACCCGATCGACTTCGAAAACTCCGAAGGCAACCTGGGTATCGCCAACGCACTGTTCCAGCACCTGGCGAGCAAACTGCCGATCTCCCGCTGGCAGCGCGACCTGACCGACTCCACCGTACTGCGTAACCTCGGTGTCGGCTTCGCCCACAGCGTGATCGCGTACGAAGCCAGCCTCAAAGGCATCAGCAAACTCGAGCTGAACGCTCAGAAGATTGCCGCTGACCTCGACGCTTGCTGGGAAGTATTGGCTGAGCCGATCCAGACCGTGATGCGCCGCTACAACATCGAAAACCCGTACGAGAAGCTGAAAGAACTGACCCGTGGCAAGGGCATCAGCCCTGAAGCGCTGCAGACTTTCATCGATGGTCTGGACATGCCAGCCGAAGCGAAAGCCGAGCTCAAGCAACTGACCCCGGCCAACTACATCGGCAACGCTGTAGCGCAAGCCAAACGCATCTGATCGACCGTTTGCCCCGTTTGAGACGCCCGGCCGCGCCGGGCGTTTTTATTCCCGTCTGAAAAGTGCTTTTTTTCAATAGGTTACACATGAATCCTGATATTCCTCTGCAACTTCTGGGTGGCATCACCGCACGCGAATTCCTGCGCGACTACTGGCAGAAAAAACCGCTGCTGATCCGCCAGGCAATCCCTGACTTCGAAAGCCCGATCGACGCCGACGAGCTGGCGGGTCTGGCCCTGGAAGAAGAAGTCGAATCGCGTCTGGTGATCGAGCACGGCGAGCGCCCATGGGAATTGCGTCGCGGCCCGTTCGCTGAAGACGAATTCAGCAAATTGCCGGAAAAAGAGTGGACGCTGCTGGTTCAGGCCGTCGATCAGTTCGTGCCGGAAGTCAGCGAGCTGCTGGAAAACTTCCGCTTCCTGCCGAGCTGGCGCGTCGACGACGTGATGATCAGCTTCGCCGCCCCGGGTGGCAGCGTCGGCCCGCACTTCGACAACTACGACGTGTTCCTGCTGCAAGGTCACGGCAAGCGCAACTGGAAAATTGGCCAGATGTGCGATTCCGAAAGCCCGCTGCTGCAACACGCAGATCTGCGCATCCTCGCTGAATTCCACGAGACCGAAGAGTGGACGCTGGAACCGGGCGACATGCTCTACCTGCCGCCACGTCTGGCTCACTGCGGTGTCGCGGTCGACAACTGCATGACCTACTCGGTAGGTTTCCGCGCGCCGAGCGCCTCTGAGGTGCTGACCCACTTCACCGACTTCCTCAGCCAGTTCCTGACTGACGAAGAGCGCTACACCGACGCCGACGCGCAGCCAGCCGCTGACCCGCATCAGATTCAACACGATGCGCTGGATCGCCTCAAAGCCCTGCTCGCTGAACACATGAGCGACGAGCGTCTGCTGCTGACCTGGTTCGGCCAGTACATGACCGAGCCGCGCTACCCGGAACTGGTCAGCGGCCCTGACGACGTCGAGGAAGAAGAATTCCTTAACGCTCTGCGAGACGGCGCCGTGCTGATCCGCAATCCGAGCGCGCGTCTGGCGTGGTCGGAAGTCGATGACGACCTGCTGCTGTTCGCCAGCGGCCAGAGCCGCTACCTGCCGGGCAAACTGCGCGAGCTGCTGAAACTGATCTGCGCCGCCGACGCCCTGCACGCCGACAACCTCGGCGAGTGGCTGAACGACGAAGACGGTGCCGGCCTGCTCTGCGAACTGGTCAAGCAAGGCAGCCTGGGGTTCGCTGATGAATAAGATTCGCGTTCGTGTCGCAGACTGGCAGAAGGACATCGCCGAGATCCGGCGCATTCGTGAAACGGTGTTCATTGCCGAGCAATCGGTGCCACCTGAGTTGGAATGGGACGCGGACGACGCCAGCGCCGTGCATTTCCTGGCGTTTGAAGGCGACTTCCCGATCGGCACTGCGCGCCTGTTGCCTGACGGCCACATCGGCCGCGTGTCGGTGCTGAAAGACTGGCGCGGGATGAAGGTCGGTGATGCGCTGATGCAAGCGGTCATCGCCGAAGCAGAAGCACGCGGCTTGAAAGAGCAGATGCTCAGCGCGCAAGTGCAAGCCACGGCGTTCTATGAGCGCCTGGGCTTCAGCCTGGTCAGCGAGGAATTCCTCGAAGCCGGGATTCCGCACGTCGACATGGTTCGCCATTCGGCCTGAACCCCGCCCTGATCGTTCCCACGCTCTGCGTGGGAATGCCTCTCGGGACGCTCCGCGTCCCTTGCGGCATTTGACGCAGAGCGTCACTGGCTGCATTCCCACGCAGAGCGTGGGAACGATCATGCAAACCCTGTGGCGAGGGGATTTATCCCCGTTCGGCTGCGCAGCAGTCGCCAACCCGACAAACTCGGTCTACTTGATGCACCGCGTTTTCAGGATTTGGGGCTGCTTCGCAGCCCATCGGGGATAAATCCCCTCGCCACAAAAGCAGTTCTCGAAACGCCTCGGCATCCAACGATGCCGGGGCGTTT
Source organism: Pseudomonas sp. PS01303 (assembly GCF_029959385.1). Lineage (NCBI taxonomy): Bacteria > Pseudomonadati > Pseudomonadota > Gammaproteobacteria > Pseudomonadales > Pseudomonadaceae > Pseudomonas > Pseudomonas sp. PS01303. The sequence goes on along the minus strand of NZ_JASCPK010000126.1, from coordinate 3,609 downwards.
TGTTGTCCAGCATTCAACTTGCCCCACCCGAGGCCGACAAACTGGCAATATCAAGCCTTTCGAACGCGGAGATAACGGACATGTCCCTACGCACCCTGCTCACCACCCTGCTGCTCGGTTGCAGTTTTTCGGTGATGGCAGCCACAGAAATCGTGCCCCTCAAGTACCACACCAGCGCCGATATGTTGCCGGTGGCGCAGGACTTCATCGGTCAGGACGGCCAGGTCAGCGCCTACGGCAACCAGCTCATCGTCAAGGCTGAGCCTGGCAAGATTCAGGAACTCAAGGATCTGCTGTCACAACTCGACACCGCGCCCAAACGCCTGCTGATCACCGTCGACACCAACGAAAACAATGGTCGCGGCGATGAAGGCTATTCGGTCAACGGCGCCCCGCCCAACCAGACCCGCATCATCAGCCGCAGCACCACCAGCCGTAACGGTGGCATTCAGCAAGTACAAGCCAGCGAAGGCGCACCGGCGTTAATTCAAGTAGGCCAAAGCGTGCCAATCACCAGCAGCCAGAGCAATTCCTACGGCGATTACAGCAGCCAGACCCAGTATCGCAACGTCACTCAAGGGTTCTACGTTACCGCCAGCGTCACCGGCGACACCGTTCACCTGGCGATCAGTACCAACCGTGACCGCATGAGCCAGGAACGTCCCGATGTAGTGAACGTGCAAAGCACTGACACAACCGTCACCGGGCGCCTCGGTGAGTGGATCACCCTCGCCGGCGTCAACAGCCAGACTCAGGCCGACAAACAGGGCCTGACCCGCAGCTACTCTACTCAAGGCCGGGATGACATGACCTTGCGGGTGAAAGTCGACACCTTGGACTAACTCACCGAAAACTGACTGATTAGTCGTATTAGACGAAAGATGTAGTGCTTGAAAAAAAGCACTACAAAACGTTTGACGAGGCAAAAAAGCAAAGGCATGATGGCCTCGCTCCCGCTAATCAGAGGCCTTGGCAAGGGCCTTCGAAGCGATGTTCGCACCTACCCCGCGAACCGCTTCGTGTCTGTACCGCCCACAAGGTGTGTTTGACGAGGTTGCCGACTGGAACGAAGTTGTCCCGAGGGACGGAAGCGTAATTAGGTAACCCGGCTCCACACTGTAGACCGTATAGAGGCCCACGACGCCCGAATGCGCCCGCAGTCCGCCACTACCTGCTCACTTCCCCTCGAGCCCATCGTTCATACCGTCGCCTACCCCGCCGAATCCGACTTGACCCTCTAAGCTTCTGGTCAGCGAGCGCAGGAATTTTCCACCGCAGAACAACTTTTCATAAAAGACGCGACGAGGTTTATCTCCATGGCACTGACACGCGAACAGCAAATTGCAGCCCTCGAAAAAGACTGGGCTGAAAACCCGCGCTGGAAAGGCGTGACACGCGCTTACTCCGCTGCTGACGTCGTCCGCCTGCGTGGCTCGGTTCAACCTGAGCACACTTTTGCAAAACTGGGCGCCGAAAAGCTGTGGAACCTGGTGACCCAGGGCGCCAAGCCGTCCTTCCGTCCTGAGAAAGATTTCGTCAACTGCATGGGCGCCCTGACCGGCGGCCAGGCTGTGCAACAAGTCAAAGCCGGTATCCAGGCGATCTACCTGTCGGGCTGGCAGGTTGCTGCGGACAACAACTCCGCCGAATCGATGTACCCGGACCAGTCGCTGTACCCGGTGGATTCGGTTCCAACCGTGGTCAAGCGCATCAACAACTCGTTCCGTCGTGCTGACCAGATCCAGTGGAAAGCCGGCAAAGGCCCGGGCGACGAAGGCTACATCGACTACTTCGCGCCGATCGTTGCTGACGCTGAAGCCGGTTTCGGTGGCGTGCTGAACGCTTACGAGCTGATGAAAAGCATGATCGAAGCAGGTGCCGCCGGCGTTCACTTCGAAGACCAACTGGCTTCCGTGAAAAAATGCGGTCACATGGGCGGTAAAGTACTGGTTCCAACTCAGGAAGCCGTACAGAAGCTGACCGCTGCACGTCTGGCTGCTGACGTTGCCGGTACCCCGACCATCATTCTGGCCCGTACCGACGCGAACGCCGCTGACCTGCTGACCTCCGATTGCGACCCGTACGACCAGCCGTTCGTGACTGGCGAGCGCACTCAGGAAGGTTTCTACAAGGTACGTGCCGGTCTGGATCAAGCCATCGCTCGTGGCCTGGCTTACGCGCCATACGCCGACCTGATCTGGTGCGAAACTGCCAAGCCGGATCTGGACGAGGCTCGTCGCTTCGCCGAAGCGATCAAAAAGGAATACCCGGATCAACTGCTGTCGTACAACTGCTCGCCTTCCTTCAACTGGAAGAAAAACCTGGACGACGCGACCATCGCCAAGTTCCAGCGCGAACTGTCCGCCATGGGTTACAAGCACCAGTTCATCACCCTGGCCGGCATTCACAACATGTGGCACAGCATGTTCAACCTGGCGCACGACTACGCCCGCAACGACATGACTGCTTATGTGAAACTGCAAGAGCAGGAATTCGCTGACGCCGCCAAGGGTTACACCTTCGTGGCTCACCAGCAGGAAGTGGGCACCGGCTACTTCGACGACATGACCACCGTGATTCAAGGTGGCTCGTCTTCGGTAACCGCACTGACCGGTTCGACTGAAGAAGAACAGTTCCACTGATCTCTTCCGCCTGAGCAAACGGCCTTTGCGGATCGGATAGAAAGCTAACCGCAGAGCCGCAAAACTGACGCCCCGACTGGTTCGGGGCGTTTTTTTTGTCTGGGATTTGGCGGTCTGTTGAGGTGCTTAAACACAAATCCGCATGCGCGTTTAAATTACACAAACCGTTACGCCATAAAGGCTACAACGCCTTGCGCCGTTACCTACGCGCACCTCAGAATCCGCCGGCATACGCTGCTATGGGTCGGGTTATATCGTTGCTCTGTCACTGAAAAACAGTGATCGGGTTTGGTAGCCCGTTTCTAAGCGTGTGTTGACGCCTGATGCAATCCCTTTTTTGGGGACTCGGCTTTTATGGCGGCCATGCGTGGGGCTCCTTCGGGAGCGCCGGGGTTTTACTCCGCTTAGACCGGTCTACCAACCCGCGCCTGGCCGCCACCCTCGTTTGGTAGCGAGAGTGATGGCTCTTCATTTCGCTGAGTGGAGTTCCATCTATGTTCAAAGTCACGCCCAACCCACCGGAAACCGATCCGATCCCGTTCGACCCGTCGCTCGAACCTCAAAAGATAAAAGAGGCGACAGACCGGGCCATCAATTTCTACCTCAACCCCGATTCACTGAAACTCTCAATCCCTTCCCGCAAAACCAGCAAAATCTTCCTGATCGACCCCACTGTGGACGAAGTAACATTACTCGTCGAAGCCTGCGAATCGTTAGCCGCCGCCAACGACATGGCGCGTGAAATTGGCGATGTCGTCGACAACTCACAACGCCGATCCCTGTTGATGCTGCATCAGGTAATCATGCTGAGTGAACTCATGGTCAATCGAGTCCTGGACGGCCGACGCCTGCCGCACTAACAAACTCCCCACAATCCCCCTGTAGGAGCTGCCGAAGGCTGCGATCTTTTGATCTTGGTTTTATAAAAAAGATCAAAAGATCGCAGCCTTCGGCAGCTCCTACAGGG
>NZ_JASCPK010000125.1:0-17158 GCF_029959385.1 Pseudomonas sp. PS01303 | reverse complement strand
AGGCTGAGTGGAGGGATTGATCCGGGGTGGGAGCGCAGCGACCGTTTGGCGCAGCCAAACACATCGAGAGGAGGTGCAGCGAAGCAAACCGTAGGCGATGAACCCCGGATCAATCCCGGAGCGAAGGAACCCGAGCCCTAGCGAGGGCCGAACGTCAGGGCAAAGACCTTTGGTTACTTTGGGGCGTTTGCCAAAGTGACCCGCCGTAAGGGCGGAACCCTTATCAGCAACCCCCGAAGCAACGGATAAGCCCCCAACCTCACCCCCGCCCAACCCCCCTAGGCTTGGGAAACAAATTATCCAAAGTCTCAAACAACCTCACGTGATAAATCGGCTTGCGAAACAGATCCACCACCTGCAACCGCAGCAAATCACTGACATCCTCCATATCCGCATGCCCCGACATCACAATCACCGGCAAATGCGCCCGCGACGTATGCTCACGCAAGCGCTTGATCAACGACATGCCCGACTCCTCAGGCATGCGCAAATCGGTAATCACCAACGCAATATCCGGATGCCGCGTCAAATGATGCAACGCCAACTTCACCGACGTCGCCGTATGACACACAAACCCCTCACCCTCCAGCAACTCAGCCAGCTCCAGCAACGCATCCTCCTCATCGTCAACCAGAAGCAACTGTTGGCGCGGCAGCGAGGAAGCAGTCATGGGCAATCCCTGAAAAACCGAAAGTGAACCCGAGTGTAGACCGTCATTCGCCCATCACCGCGGTCAAGGCGTCGGAGCGGTCTGCGCAGTGCCACCCAGGGACACCAGAATACTGTTGAAGATCGCTAACACCTTCGCTCCGATAGGCGTTACGAACACCACGACAACCACAGCAACCATCGCCACAACAATCGCGTACTCGATAGCCGACGCCGCTTCAGTACTCGCCAGAAACGAGCGCACGCGCGTAATCACATAATCAAGAAACATGGCCATTCTCCTGCGTTCCAGCCGCTGGCCGGATACGGAAAAAAACAACAGCCTCGTCAAAACCTGCGCTCGCAATTCACTAGCGCGCGCAAGCAATGAATAAGGGAAGAGTGAGTTCGATCAGATACCCGGCTTGGTCTGCGCCGTACCGCCAAGCTTGGTCAGAATGACGTTGAAAATCGCCAGTACCTTATCGCCGACAGGTGTCACAAATACCACGACAACCACGGCGACCATCGCCACAACGATCGCGTATTCAATAGCCGACGCCGCTTCGTCGCTTTTGCAGAATGTCCGGGCACGTGCCCGCAGATAGTCGAGAGTCATCCGAAACATACGTCCACTCCTTCGCGCCTTTGGCGCCGATGTCACGCTACAGCGGCAAGGTTCCACCGTGCCATTTGAGCATTGTCAACAAACCCCCTCCCAACAACTGTAAGAACGGATTAATCACAAAGGATTAGTCCATTGGTGATCGGCCGTTTCCTGCTGTTAATTGGCCAACACCCCTACTTTAGTCAGTTATTTGTCTGTCACTAATGGCGTTTTGGCTTGGATCAGCTAGCGTGGAAATAGCGAAATAGTTGAATGTTCATAGCTGCCGGATTGCGAAATCTCTCGTTGAAAAAAGCGGTGGGTCGTGCAGCAGGAAAGGGAGAGCCGTCATGAACAGTCGCGTCACCATGGGCCTTGCAGCAGTGTTGTTGCTCGGCGCCGTTTTTGTCGGTTACTGGGGGCTGGTGCTCAGCCGCCAACCGGCACCTGTTGCCGAGGCGCCTGCCGCGCCGAACGTCACCGTTGAAAAAACTGTCGCGATCGCCGAAGACCAGACCCGCCAACCGGTGGTGGTTCTGCTCCACGACGTGCCACCGTTTTCGCCGCTGACCGCCGCCGACGTCACCGTGGAAAAACTGCGCAGCGCCCCGGCCGGCAGCTTGAGCAGCGTCGATCAAGCGGTCGGCCGCACACCGTGGCGGCACCTCAGCGCCGGCACCTGGCTGAATGATGAAAGCTTCTCCGCCGGTGGCTCACTGGCACGCATGATCCACAGCGATGAACGCGCGCTGACCGTGGCCGTCGACGAAGTGATCAGCGCTGCCGGGCAATTGCTTCCCGGTGACTACGTCGATGTCCTTCTCTATCTGCGCCAGGACGGCAGCAACTTGCAGCAGTCGGCGCAGATCGTTTTACCGGCCATGCGCGTGCTCGGCGTCGGTGATCAATACGGCCTGACCAACGACGGCCAACCCGCCTCCCCCGCGCTGAGCGCCGACGAAAAAATCAAACAGGATCAGCGCCGCATCGCCGCACGCACCGTGGTGCTGGCGGTACCGGAACAACTGCTCAGCCGGATGATGCTCGCGACCCAAGTCGGCACCTTGCGCCTGGCCGTGCGCAGCAGTGAAGAACAACGTCTGGCGAAATACTGGGCCGGCGAAAGTCAGGCGCCCGCCCACATCGATAACGCCAACAGTCAACTCTTCCAGTTCACCCAACTGGCCCTCGGCGCGGCGCCAAAAGTGCCGTCCAGCGGTGGCTCCGGCGCCGTTGCACGGCCGGCGGTGGAGATCATTCGCGGCAACCAGATCACTCAACAAACCCCATGATTGCGCAAGGATCCAAGTGCATGCCGAGTCGTTGCTGGCCGACCTTAAAACCAATGCTGCAGGCCATGTTGTTGATGGGCCTGTCGATGGACGCCGTGTGGGCGGCCACCGGTAATTGCTCGGCACTCGGGCGCATGCCGCCGGTGATCGAGATCGGCGAGGGCTTTCAACAGGATGTGCAATCACCGGTGGCGATCACGCGGCTGGCGATTGGCGATCCGAAGATCGCTGACGTGCACGCCAACGGCAGCTCGTCTTTTCTGCTCACCGGCGTCGCGCCCGGCGCCACCAGCCTGATGGTCTGGACGTCGTGCTCCAGCGAACCGCGCCAGAGCATGGTGTTCGTGCAAGGCGCCGCCACCGCTGCACTCACCGGTGCCAGCCTGCCGCCGTCAGAAGATCCGAGCCTGCCGTCGCAAGTGCAGACCGACATTCGTTTCGTCGAAGTCAGCCGCACCAAACTCAAGGAAGCCACCGCCTCGCTGATCGGCGTACGCGGTAACTTCCTCTTCGGCTCGCCCGGCACATTGCCGAATATTGATGGTGTGCCGCAGCCACGCTTGCCGGTGAACAACGGTCTGTTCAACTTCTCGTGGATCGGCGGCAAGACCATGGCGATCATCAATGCGCTGGAAGGCAGCGGCTTCGCTTACACCTTGGCGCGGCCGAGTCTGGTGGCGCTGAGCGGCCAGAGCGCAAGCTTTCTCGCCGGCGGCGAAATCCCGATTCCGGTGCCCAGCTCCGGCAGCGACACAGTGACCATCGAATACAAGGAATTCGGTATTCGTCTGACGCTGACGCCGACCGTGATCGACCGTAATCGCGTCACCCTCAAAGTCGCACCAGAAGTCAGCGAACTGGATTACGCCAACGCCATCAACATCGGCGGCACGCCAGTGCCCGCGCTGACCGTACGCCGCACTGACACCAGTGTGTCGCTGGCCGACGGCGAAAGTTTCGTCATCAGCGGGTTGATCAGTACCACCAACACTTCGCAGGTGAACAAGTTTCCGGGCCTGGGCGACATCCCCGTGCTGGGCGCGTTTTTCCGTGATTCGCAGATCAAACGCGAAGAGCGCGAACTGCTGATGATCGTCACACCGCACCTGGTGCAGCCGCTGGCCGCCGACGCGCAACTGCCGTCGTTGCCGGGGGAAAAACTGCGCAACTACGACCCGAATTTCTATCGCATGTTCTTCCTCGAAAACGGCAACTTCGACAAGCGCAGTGGGTTGTCCCAATGAGCCAGAGCCTGAGCCAGACGTTCCTCGCCATCACCCGCAACAGCACCGATCTGGAATGGCTGCAAAGCGCCCTCGCGCCGCTCGGCCAAGTGGTCAGCGCCGGTGGCGGCAGCCTCGACGAATTGCTCGCGCTGGTCGATGTCACCTTCGCCAATCTGGTGTTTGTCGGCCTTGATCGCGAACACGTCGTGGCGCAGAGCGCGCTGATCGAAGGTGCGTTGGAAGCCAAACCGATGCTGGCGATCGTCGCCCTCGGCGACGGCATGGACAATCAGCTTGTGCTGAATGCAATGCGCGCCGGCGCACGGGATTTCGTCGCCTACGGTTCGCGCTCCAGCGAAGTCGCAGGATTGGTGCGGCGCCTGAGCAAACGTCTGCCGCCGGTGGCACCGAACACGCAACTCGGTGGCCTGACCGTGATGTATGGCGTGCAGAGCAGCTCCGACGGCGCACTGTTGGCCAATCACATGGCGATGGTCGTGCAGAAGAGCGGACAACAAACTTTGTTGCTCGATCTCGGTTTGCCGCGCGGTGACAGCCTCGCGTTGCTGGGCCTAGAGAGCTCGTTCCACTTCGGCGACGCTCTGCGCCATCTAAGACGCCTCGACGCCACGCTGATCGACAGCGCCTTCACCAGCGCCGAAGCCGGGCTGCGCATCCTCGCTTACGCCAGCAGTGACGAGCCGCTGGAAACCACCAGCGCCGCCGAACTGTTCATGCTCCTCAGCGCCCTGCGTCAGCACTTCCAGCACATCGTCGTCAACCTCACCGGGCAAGCCGACAGCGAAGCCTTGCGCACTTTTGTCAGCCATTGCGACAAGCTGCTCTGGTACACCGATCAGAACGTGCTCAACTGCCGACGCAACCTCGCCGTGCTCAATAACTGGCGCGAGAAAGGCATGAAACTCGACCACGGCCGACTGCTGATCGACCGTTATTTAAGCAACGTCGCGCCGGATGCGGAAACCCTCGGCAAGACTTACAACCTGGAAGTCATCGCGGTTCTGGCGGCCAACGCCGAAGTCCGTCTCAACGCGAAAAATCAGGGTGTCAGCCTGTTCGAACTGGCGCCGCGAGAAAAACTCACGCAAAGCCTGCGCGCCCTCGGCGAACGTCTGGCGAAACGCTCCGAAGGGCTGGCGAAACCGAAAGTCACCTGGTTCGGGCGTCTGCGAGGCAACACATGAGCAGCGAAAAACTCTTCGGCTCGCCGCAACGCGGGGCGGTGGGCAACACCGATCATGAAGGCCTGAAACTGGTGCTGCACCGCTACATCATCGATGCCATCGAAGAGTCGGGAAAAAACCTGCTGGAGGGTTCGCGCCAGCAACTCGCGCAATTCGTCACCGACAAAGTCGCCGAATACATCGCCCGTTTGCACCTGGCGATCTCGCGTTATGAGATGGAGCGGCTGGGCGAAGAAATCGTCGACGAGCTCACCGGGTTCGGCCCGCTGGAAGTGCTGCTGCGCGATCCAACGGTGACGGAAATTCTGGTCAACGGCCCGCACCGGGTGTTCATCGAACGCGACGGCGTGCTCCATCAAAGTGACCTGCGTTTTATCGATGCGCATCACGTTGAACGGGTGATGCAGCGGATTCTCGCGCCGCTCGGTCGGCGTCTTGATGAGTCGTCGCCAATGGTCGATGCGCGCCTGCCGGATGGCAGCCGGGTCAACGCGATCATTCCGCCAATTGCCCTCGACGGCCCGTGCCTGTCGATTCGGAAATTCCGTAAAGACATGCTGAAAAGCAGCGACCTGATGGCTATGCAAACCATCGATCTGCAGATCTTCGAATTCCTTCAGGACGCGGTCGGCAAGCGCTGCAACATTCTTATCAGCGGCGGTACCGGCACCGGTAAAACCACGCTGCTGAACATCCTCAGCCAATTGATCAACCCGCACGAACGTCTGGTGACCATCGAAGACGTCGCCGAATTGCAGCTCGGCCACCCGCACGTGGTGCGTCTGGAAACCCGTCCGCCGAATGCCGAGGGCCACGGCGAAGTGAAGGCCAGCGACCTGATTCGCAACGCCCTGCGGATGCGCCCCGACCGCATCATCCTCGGCGAGATTCGCGGCGTCGAAGTGGTCGATGTACTGACCGCGATGAACACTGGCCACGACGGTTCGATGAGCACCGTGCACGCCAACAATGCGCAGGATGCGCTGCTGCGTCTGGAGACGCTGGTCGGCCTGACCGGTCGCGCCATCGCCGAACGCACCTTGCGCCAGATGATCTGTGCGGCGCTCGACGTGATCATCCAGTTGACCCGCATGCCCGACGGCCGCCGCTGCGTCAGCGAAGTGGTGGAAGTGGTCGGCATCCGCGAAGACGTCTACGTCACCAACACCCTGTTCCGCCTCGACCGCCGCACCGGTTTCGGCTTCCTCCGTGAAGCGGTCAATCCGGCGGGCGACAAGTTGCGCCACGAGACTCATCTGGGCTGACGGCAAGGAGCACGGAGCATGCTGGGACCGGTCATTCTCATCACCTTGTGTCTGGTTTTGCTCGGGCTGTCGATCCGTTTGTTTCTGCACGGCATACGCAAAACCGCCAACGAAAAAGTCCTCGGTCGACTGGCCGCCGGGCAACCGCAACTGGCCGAAGAAAAACCAAAATGGGTGGGCCTTGAGCGGATGTTTTTGCGCGCAGGTTTGGGCCGTCCGACCGAGCGTTTCGGCTTGTGGATGAGCCTGTGGGCGGTCTCCATTGGTCTCGGTTATCTGCTGTTCGACTGGGTCGGTTTGCTGGTGATGCTGGTCGCTCCGCCACTGATTTTGCGCCTATACATCGCCTTCCTTTATCGGCGCCGAATCAAGCGCATGATCGAGCAGCTGCCGCAGTTACTCGATCACACCGTGCGCAGTTTGAAGTCCGGGCGCACCTTGAGCGACGCGGTCATGGGCGGCATCGAGGCCAGTGACGATCCGCTGAAAAAAGCCATGGGTCGGGTGCAGCGCAACGTACAACTGGGGGTCAATCTGCCTGACGCCGTCAGCGACTTTGCCGAGCTGTACGAGCAGGACGAACTGCGCATGTTCGCCCTCGGCCTCAAGGTCAATAACCGCTACGGCGGCAACGCCAGTGAGCTGCTGGAGAACCTGATCAAACTGATCCGCGAACGCGATCAGGGCGCCCGTCAATTGCGCGCCCTCACCGGTGAAACACGGATGACTGCGTGGGTGCTCGGCTCGCTGCCGATCATCCTCGTCAGCTATTTCATGCTGACCAATCCCGGTTACATGCTCGGCATGTGGCATGACTCGGGCGGCCACACCATGTTGATCATCGCGGCGCTGTTGCAAGTGTTTGGATGCCTGGCGCTGTGGCGCATGTTGCGGAGTGTTTGAAATGCTCTATCTCGCCGCCCTGATGTTATTGCTTGGCGCCCTGCTGCTGGTGGCCAACCACTTGCTCACCGAGCGCCGTCGCGTGCGCCAGGTCAACCAGCGGTTGCAGGGGCATCTGGTGCGCGAAAACCGCTTCGGCACTTGGTTGCGCGCGTTCGGCAACACGCGATTTGGCCGGCGCTCGGTGAGCATCGACAGCGAAACCCAAACCCTGCTCAGCCGCATTGGCTGGCGCCGCGCCAACGAGCGCGCGCTGTTCGCCGCCTGCCAGATCGGTACGCCGTTGCTGACCTTAGGGCTGGCGATTTTTTTACAGGAAGTGTTTTTCCCCCACGCCGACAACCGCTGGATCATGCCGATGCTCGCTGCCGGCGCCGGTTACCTGTTGCCCAAACGCCTGCTCGCCTACGCGGCCGGGCGTCGGCAGAAAATCATCTCGGTGGAAATTTCCACCTTCATTCCGCTGCTGCGCATCCTCTTCGAATCCGGCATGGCGGTGGAACAGGCACTGCGCGTGCTGAGCATCGAGGGGCAAAAACTGCTGCCGGAACTGACCAGCGAACTGCGCCTGATCCTCGTCCGTGTCGACTCCGGCCTGGAGCTCGGTCAGGAGCTGAACAAAGCCGCAGTGATGCTCGCCGTCGACGAATTCACCGACACCTGCGTGATCCTTCAACAACTGATCCTACAGGGCGGCGGCGCGATGAAATCGCTGCTGGCGCTCAAACAACTGCTGGATGACCGGCGCCTGACACGCTTGCAGGAATACATCTCGAAGATGTCGGCAAAAATGTCGGTGGTGATGATGTTGTTTCTGTTCCCGGCGCTGCTGATCGTCCTCGCCGGCCCCGGCTTCACTGCGATTACCCGGGCGTTTGCATCCTGAATCCGACTCATGGAGTGTGTTTGATGAAAGTACTGATAGTCATCGCCAGTCTGCTGCTGCTCGGCGGTTGCGCCACCAACGGCCAGGCGCCGTGGACGTCGCTGCTGTCGCCGTCCAGTTGCAGCAAACTGTCGTCGGAACAGGAACTGGCGCTGAACCTGGCGGACGACCTGGCCAACGACGGCAAACTGCACGCCAGCCTCGCCAACCTCGAAAGCTTGCCGGACAACCTCAGCGAAGTGCGTCTGCGCAAAGCCAAGGTCTATCGCCTGCTCGGCCGCAGCGAAGCCGAACCGCTTTACCGCAGCCTCGTCGGCGGCTGCCTGACCGCCGAAGCCGAACACGGCCTCGGCCAACTCTACGCCGCACGCGGCGACAACGGCCAGGCTCAGGCGCACCTGCAACGCGCCGTGCGCCTGGCGCCCACCGACGAAAAAATCCGCAACGACCTGGGCGTGGTCTACCTCAACCAACTGCGCCTGAACGACGCCAGCTTCGAATTCCTCACTGCCCTCGAACTCAAGCAGAACAACCAACTGGCGGCGCAGAACCTGGTCACCTTACTGCTCTACCAGAACAACTGGCCGCAAGCCGCCGAAATCGTCAGCCGCGCCAAACTCACCCCGGATCAATTCACCGAAGCCCAGGAACGCGCGGAAAAACTCAAAGCCCCGGTCAAAGCCAAACCCGCGGCCAGCAACCAGGTCGCGGTCGTCGCCGACCCACTGCCGTCCTCGATCAAATAAGGAGACAGCCATGAACCCCGTCAAAGGCCTGTGCTACCTGACCCTGCTCAGCCTGCCCCTCAGCGCCCACGCCATCGACGCCGGCCCCGCCTCGGCGCAACAACAGGAAACCGAAGGCTGGCTCGTCCTGCAAAGCCGCAACCAGGCCGCCTCGAAAAACCCACAACCGGCCACCGCCACCGAGCGCGAACTGGCGATGCAGCGCTGGATCAAAAAATACAAATACGAAATCCCGGATTTGTATGACCCGGATGCGGGCGGGAAGATTGAGACCAAAAACTGACAACCGCATAACGTGTAGAAGCTGCCGAAGGCTGCGATCTTTTTATCTTTCTTTTTAGAAACACAGATCAAAAGATCGCAGCCTTCGGCAGCTCCTACACAGGATGAGTGCAAGCTCGGCTGCCGCGTATGATCTAAAAGCCCCTCACCCTAACCCTCTCCCGGAGGGAGAGGGGACTGATCGGGCTGTTTGGGCGAGGTACGCCGACCTGAAATACCGAGCCGAACACAGACTCTGAAAACCACAAAAATCGGCCCCCTCTCCCTCGGGAGAGGGCTGGGGTGAGGGGCAGCCTCAACACAAAACCAAAGCCGAACACGCCACGCTCTTAACCACTCGACACGATGAGCGCAAGCTCGGGTGCAGCTTTTGATCTTAGAGCCCGTCGGGAGGCTGAGCGGGAGGAATTCGTACGGCGAAAGCATTGAGGTGCAGCGAAGCAAACCGTGGGCGATGCCCCCCTAGCCGAAGGCTGCCGCGTATGATCTGAAAGCCCCACACCCTAGCCCTCTCCCGAAGGGAGAGGGGACTGACCGGGGTGTTTGGGCGAGGTACGCCGACGTGGGATACCGAGTTGAACTCAAGTTTTGAAAAGCCCAAAAATCGGCCCCCTCTCCCTCGGGAGAGGGCTGGGGTGAGGGGCGAATCCAACGAAGATCAAAAGATCGCAGCCTTCGGCAGCTCCTACACAGGATGAGCGCAAGCTCGACAAGCTGTTGATTTTGATCTTAGAGCCCGTCGGGAGGCTGAGCGGGAGGGATTCATACGGGGAAAGCATCGAGAGGAGGTGCAGCGAAGCAAACCGTAGGCGATGCCCCCGGATGAACCCGGAGCGAAGGAACCCGAGCCTCAGCGAGGGCCGGACGTCAGGGCAAAGCGTTTTGGTTACTTTTGGCTGGGCCGGCATTCCGGCGTCTGCAAAAGTGACCCGCCGTAAGGGCGGAACCAATACCCGCCCCACCACAAACAACGGATATGTACCCAAATCAATGCGCCGTAACCCGCCCCCGCCCAGGCGAAAGCGCCAACGCCAACTGCGTCCGATTATGCATATGCGTCAACCTTAAAACCTGCGAAACATAAAGCTTCACCGTGTTCTCGGTAATCCCCAACTCACAAGCAATCTGATAGTTCGTCTGCCCCTTCCCCACCAACCGCGCCACATCCAACTGCCGTGGCGACAACTGATTGAAAATCTCCGGCATCTCCGCCGCCTCAGCCTCGCCGCCCAACCTATCCCGCACCACCGTCGCAGGACTACGCCGAACCTTATCCAGATCCTGATAAAGGTCATCAATCGACTCAGACAAAAACTGCAACTTCTGATTCAAATGCCCAAGCTGCACATTCTTGTGCCGCTCCTGCAACGCCAACTCCTGACGCTGCAAACCCTCCAGCAACTCCGCCAGATCAATCGGCTTCTGATAATAATCAGCAATCCCCGCGCGCAACGCCTTGATCACGTCCTGCTTGTCCGCGCGCCCGGTCAACATGATCGCCTCGAACGCCCGCTGCTTGCCGGCCAGGCGCTGCAACGCCTGCACCAGTTCAATGCCGTCCATCCCCGGCATGTGCAGGTCGCACAACACCAGACCAATCTGCGCGTCTTCAGTAAAACGCTCGATCGCCTCTTGGCTGGAAACGCAGGGGACGCAGCGATAACCGCTGGACTCGAGAAACTCGCACAACTCCTCGACGATCAAGGGTTGATCATCAACCACGAGGACTTTTACCGCAGACGTAAGCTTGTTCACGTGCCACTCCATGCCCTAGGCCAAAGCTGACCATTCCTGTACTGACAGCTCTCGGCTGTATAACCAGCTCCTTTGAAAGTAGACGTACTTTCCGACTATGTACATAGAACTAGTGGCGCCCGGCGACTAGTGGATCCAATAGAAAGCCAGCCCCGTGCCGAGCAGCACAAACGGCGCAAATGGCAGCTTTTTTGACGATCCCGGGCCCAAATATCGAAGACGATCTCTAAGCCCTTGACTCATATGCAGCCAGACTCTTGGCGCGAGCAGCAGCCAGAGCACACTGGCGATACCGGCGCCGACAAATGTCCAAAGAACGAAAATACCGTCCGTCGCAAGGCCCAGAGCTGTCATTAGTTTCACATCGCCGGCGCCCATGCGGCCCATCAAATAACCCGGCAGGGTGAACGCCAACGCCAACAAAACCGCCCAGCCGCCCTGCCCGGCCTGAGCCCCCAGCCACGTGCTGCCGGTGGCCAATAAAAACACCAGCGCCAAGGCACCGACACCGACGGTCAAGAGATTGGTGATGCGCCGCTGCCGGGCGTCCTGAGCGGCGCAAACCAGCAGCCATACGAGAAGGATAAAACTCTGCATCCGGTAAAAACCGTCCGTTTTTGCTGAATGATTCTATGCTGATACTACGCAGTGACTGTCAGGGTAGACGCACTCATGAAAAACGGCTTTCGGAAGTCGCAAAAAGGTGCGGTGGCGATTGAATTCGCCCTGGTGTTCGTGATCTTTTTTGCGGTGTTTTACGGCTTGATCAGCTACAGCCTGCCGTTCGTGATGATGCAATCGTTCAATCAGGCGACGGCTGAAGCGGTGCGCCGTAGCGTCGCCATTGACCCGACGACGCCCGGTTATGCGACGGCGGTCGTCAATGCTGCGAATGCAGCGCTGACTCAACAATTATCTTGGGTGCCGTCGTCGTTCAATTTGGTGATTGGCACCGATACCAGCGCGGTTTTCGACAGCACTAAAGGTCTCAACGGCACGCTCACCGTCAGCGTCAATTACCCGGTCAGCAAACTCAATCAGGTGCTGCCGTTTCTGGTGCTGCCGGGGGTTGGCACCGTGCCCAGCCTGCCGACCAATCTGACCGCCCAATCGAGTCTGCAATTTTGACGGCGGGCGATAAACTCTTCGGGCGGTTGCTCAAGCGTTCAGCGGTCGTCGCTCACGAACCGCTGGAGCCTCTGGTCTCGCCGATGCTGGGCCTGCACATTCATCTCGACGATGACGGTGCGGTATTGCAGATGGCCGGGCCGTTGCGTCATGTGCTCGAACAACAGAAACCTCATGCTCAGCCGTTGCCGCTGACCGACTACTTGCTTGCCCACAGTTGCCTGGCCATCGAGGGCCAGCCAAGTGATTGGCAGGGGCAACTGCTCGATCTCGACTTCGCCTGCCTCGGCGATCAGGTGCTGCATTTGCGCGGCTGGGCGCAGCGCTGGGGCAACGGCTGGCTGTTGCAGTTGATGGACATCGCCGACTTGCTCATCGAACGCCAGCAAGCGCGTCACCACGACGCCTGCCAAGTGATCGCCGGGCAAATCAGCGAACAATTGCGCAGTTGCGGCCCGTTGCGTTTGCCGGTGATTGTCAGCGAACAACTGCAGATCATCGCCCAGCGCTGGCACATCCCTTGTCTGGCATTGGCGCTGCTCGATGAACAGGAACAGGGCTGGCAAATCTATCGGCAGTTTCAGGCCCATGACGCGCCGACGCTGTGGCACGACGGTCAGCGACTGGACACGCCGCTCGACAGTTTGAACGGCACCGCGCCGCAGCGACTCGATGCGCACCACGGCCTCAACGAACATTCGCGGGTGCAGATTATCTTCGGCAACGCCGACGGTTTTGCCGTGCCCTACAGCGATGATCGCGGCGTGGTCGCGTGGTTGCTCTGCGGTTTTTACGACGTTGATCACGCAGCGCCCTATCTGACCGTGCGCGACTGGATGTGGCTGGCAAGTTCACTGGCGGCGCCGTTGCTCGGGCGTCTGCGCGAGCAGCAACATCATCGCCAGCACGAACGTCTGGAATCCCTACAGACCTTGCTCGGCACCGGTTGGTGGGAAATCCCCGGCGTCGGCGATGCGGTGCAATTGGCGCCGTCATTGGCTGCCGCCCTGCAACTGCAGGCGACACGATTGACCCAGGAAGAATGGCTGACGCAGATCCACCCTGCCGATCGCGAGGAAATGCGCAGCGGTCTGCACGCGCTGCAACAACACGGCGAGCCGCTGACCTTGAGCGTGCGTCTGCACCCTGCGGATAACGAGCAGGCGCCGACGTGGTTTCGCGTGCAAGGACAAGTCACCGGCAGCGCCGAACACCGGCGTCTGGTCGGTTTCATGCTCGACATCAGCGACATCAAAAACCAGCAGCAACTGGCCGCCGCCGCTCATGCGCGGCTGGACAATCTGATCGCCAGTTCGCCGGCGGTGATTTACGTGCAGCACTACGCCGAAGGTGCGTTGCAACCGGCGTTTTTCAGCGCCAGCCTGCAACCGTTGCTCGGTTTGCGTCTGGAGGATTGCACGGCGGCGGCGCTGATCGAGCGCCTGCATCCGGAAGATCGCGAGGTGTATTTCCAGCGTACTCGGCAGTTGCTGCGCGAAGGTTCGGTGCGTGCGCGTTATCGCCTGCGTGATAGCCGTGGTGATTATCACTGGCTGCTCGACGAGGCCAAACTGCTGCGCAACGACCTCGGTTTGCCGGTCGAAGCTGTTGGCCTGTGGCTGGATGTCACCGATGCGACGCTGGCCGCTGAACAGGTCAAACAAAGCGAAGAGCGCTACCGGATTCTGGTCGAAGATTCACCGGCGATGATCTGCCGCTATCGCCCGGATCTGACCCTGACTTTCGGCAACCGGCCACTGGCGACGTATCTGGAATGCACGCCGGAACAATTGCCGGGCATTGATCTGGGCACCTGGATGTCCGACGAGCAGCGCGCCGCGTTCGTCCAGCGCCTGACGCTGCTGACCCCGGACAACCCGGTGAGCACCGCCGAAATCAGCCTGCAATTGCCTGGCCGCGAACATGCCTGGTGGGTGTGGTCGGATCGCGGTGTGTTCGATGAGCGCGGGCAGTTGATCGAAGTGCAAGCGGTGGGCCGCGACAACACCGAAGTGCGCCGCTCGCAGCAACAACTCACGCAGAGCGCAAAAATGGCCACCCTCGGCGAGATGGCCACGGGGCTCGCCCACGAAATCAATCAGCCGTTGAACGTGATGCGCATGGCTATCGTCAACGTGCTCAAGCGCTTGAGTAATGGCGATGTGCAGGTCGATTACCTGACCGACAAACTCAATCGCATCGACGCGCAGGTGCAGCGCGCGGCCAAGGTTGTCGATCACATGCGCGTGTTCGGCCGCCGTTCGGAGATCGAGCAGCAACTGTTCAATCCGGCGTCGGCCATCGAAGGCACGTTGTCGCTGTTGGCTGAAGGCATGCGCGGAAAAGGCGTGGATCTGCGCATCAGCGACACCGGTTTTCAGGTGCAGGTGCGCGGTTATGTCGATCAACTGGAGCAGGTGTTGATCAACCTGATGGTCAACGCCCGCGATGCGTTGTTGAGCAAGCGTGAGAAGGATTCGAGCTTCAAACCGTGGATTTCGATTTATGCCGAGCGTGATGATGAGAAGGTCAGGCTGTGGGTCGAGGACAACGGTGGCGGCATTGACCCGCGTTTGCTCGAGCGGATTTTCGAGCCGTTTTTCACCACCAAACCGATTGGTGTCGGCACTGGGTTGGGGCTGTCGGTGAGTTACGGGATTATCGACAACATGGGTGGGCTTTTGAGCGTGCGCAACTCGGTTGAGGGCGCGCGGTTTTGTATTGAGTTACCGATTTCGGCGGACGATTAGATGACTAGATAGGCTTTGCCGGTTTGCCCGCAGGTCATGTTGGCGCCGACGTCGACGTCCATCAGGTTGATGCCGAGGCTTTTTAGGAGGTTGTTGAGTAAGGGGTCGAGGATCGGGCTTAGCAGGTTGGTGATCAGCGGTTGCAAAGAGGCGGTGACATCGCTGATCAAACTGGCGACGCCGGTGACGATGCTTCCCAGCGGATTGCTTCCGACCGGCTTATAAACAATCAGGTTGATGCCGGCCAACGTACTGGACAGGCTGTTGACGATGTTATTGGTTGGAACGGCAGCAATCACACTGGGCGGCAACTTCAGGTTAGCTGGCGTCGCGAACGGCGTGCCGCTGGAAAAGACCAGATCCTGCACGTTGGTTCCGACGCCCGTATTGACCATGATCGCGATGCCGCCAGCAGCGAATGGCACGTGCGTCGATTCATCACACGTCCCGAGCAAACCCAAAATCTTGTGGCAGGTCACCGTGCCCAGATCAATCAGCGGCAGTGGCGTAACGGTCGGTTCGGCGAGGGATGAAAAAGCGTTGGCAGGATCGATTTTTCCGATTTTTATATCCGCGATAGAACTGGTGGTGCGCGCGGTCAGACTCTTGGTGCCAACGTTGTTTACCGGGCAACTGAAGTCAGTGACGTAGCTATTGGCGCCACCAACGTCCAGAGCTATGTCAATTTCCGGGGACGGCAACAACAGCGGATCCAGCTGTTTGCAACCGGCGCCCAACAGACAGCCCACGGAGTTGAGCGTGCCGACCAGGTCGAGGCTCAGCAGGCTGTTTAGCGTCGGGGTCAATGCGCCGACTAATCCCCCCACGGCATTGACTAACGCGGATATGTTAGTGAGCACTGGGAGATTCACCGAAATGTAAGTACGGACTTGCGCGGTGCGCACGTAAATCCGGTTTGCGCCGGTTGGATTGGCCTTGGCCAGCGCAGGATCACCAATCGCAGAAAACTGCGGCGGCTCGATCACCTTCACTTTCACCGTGACATTCGCCAGCCCCAACACACTGATCGGCAACGTCGCCGCCACCGCGCTTTTACTGTTGGCCAGTTGAATCACGCCCTGCACCAGTTGCAGAAGTTGCAGATTGGCGTCGAGCCCCGCCGCCGTGGTGCCGGTCTGCAATTGCAGAATATCGCCAAGTTTGACCGGCGCCGCGTTGATCGCCGCCACCTGCAACTGGCCCAGCGCGGTGATCACCTCCGCCGTCGCGCCGTTAAGTTGCACCACCGTCGCGGCGGCCTGAATCAGTTGGGTGACGGTGGCCTGGGTGTTAAGCAGTTGCGTGTAATTGCCGGCGGCGACGTTGAGGTTGATCGCCAATTGATTGAGGTAGCTGAGCAGGTTGATATCGGTTTTGAGCAAGCCGTCCCAGCCCAGCGCCGTGAGGTTGACGTTACCGCCGAGCAGCCCGGAAAACAGCGGATTGAGGATGTTCGATTGCGCGGTATTGATCGTGGCCAAGGTGCTGCGAATGTTCAGTTGGGCGATGGTCGGCTGGGGTTTCGCGGCGACGGCCGTGGCGTTGAGCGTGGTGTTAAGGCTGACCGCCGTGCCGCTGAACAACGCCTGCACGCCGCCGGCAAAACTGGTGGTGAGGGTGTGACTGCCGACTACGCGCACCGCTGCCGCTTGCGTGGCATCCACGGTGAACGAACGCAATCCGGTCGCGGCCGTGACTAATGAACCACAGGTGGTGGCGAGGGTGTTGTTGGCATCGACGGTAAAACCATTACGCACCGCGCTTTGCCCGGCGTAAGTGGCAGCGGTCAAACCGGGCAGACAATTGCCGCCACGGCTCACCGCTTCCAGCGCGGCGTTATCCACCACCCGCTGCAATTTGCGCTGCTCCATGTACAAGCGCCCGGTGTCGACCACCAACAGCATCGCCACCAGCGCCACACTCAGCGTGGCAGCCGCCATCAACCCGATCGCCCCGCGTTGCCGGGCCGGGCCATTGAACTGCGAACGAGGCGACATGCCGCACTCCTTTGCCGGCGCACTGCCGAGCGCAACCTCCATTGATGCGATTGAGTGTAGACGCGACCGAGCAACACTGCTGGCAACACGCCAGCGCACACAGCACAAAACCTGTAGGAGCCGAGCTTGCTCGCGAAAGCGGTGGGTCATTCAGCATTGATCTGCCTGACACACCGTCTTCGCGAGCAAGCTCTGCTCCTACAATGACCGAGGTGCGCACAAATTCTGTGAACACCCAAAAACCTGTGGGAGCGAGCTTGCTCGCGAAAGCGAACTGTCTGCCAAACAATGTTGAATGTGCCGGCCTCTTCGCGGGCAAGCCCGGCTCCCACATTGACCGAGGTGCGCACAATTCTTCTGAACACCATAAAAACCTGTAGGAGCCGAGCTTGCTCGCGAAAGCGACGGGTCATTCAGCATTTATCTGCCTGACCCACCGTCTTCGCGAGCAAGCTCGGCTCCCACAGG
>NZ_JASCPK010000124.1:0-17279 GCF_029959385.1 Pseudomonas sp. PS01303 | reverse complement strand
TGCTCGCGATAGCGGTCTTTCAGCCAACATAAATGTTGAATGATGAACCGCTATCGCGAGCAGGCTCACTCCTACAAGTTATTGCATCACAATAACTGACGGGCGCAGGGGATGCGCCCGTCATTCACCTGTCAGCGTTGCGCTGCAGGTACGCCTTGCGGCTCGGCTTCGGTCTTGCCCGCTGTTGCCGGCGGGTTGGTTGGCCAGGCTTTCAGATCCAGATCCAGATCAGCAAATTTGCTGGAATCGAACACCGGCTGTTTGACGCCGGCGCGGCGCTGCTCGTCGTAGTCGCGCATTACGCGCATGCCGACCTTGAACAGCATGGCCAGGGCCACAAGGTTGACGAAGGCCAGGCAGGTCATGGTGATGTCGGCGAAGGCGAACACGGTCGACAGATCCTGCATCGAACCCCAGACCACCAGCGCCAGCACCAGGCCACGGAAAATCATCAGTGCAGCGCGGTTGCGGGTGAGGAACTGCAAGCTGTTCTCGCCCAGGTAGTAGTTGTAGAGGATGCAGGTGAAGACGAACAGCGACAGCGCGACGCTGACGAACATGCGGCCCCAGTCACCGACTACGGCGGCCAGCGAGTTCTGGGTCAGGACGATGCCGTCACCTTCGAAGCCCGGGGTGTAGAAGCCCGACAGCAGGATCAGCAGCGCGGTGCAGGTGCAGATCACGAAGGTGTCGAGGAACACGCTGAAAGCCTGAACCACGCCCTGCGCGCCCGGGTGTTTCACCGCAGCCACGGCGGCGACGTTCGGCGCACTGCCCAGACCCGCTTCGTTGGCGAACACGCCACGCTTCACGCCCATGACGATGGCGCTGCCGAGCAGACCACCAAAGGCCGGGTCGAGACCGAAGGCGCTCTTGATGATGGTTTCCAGCATGGCGGGCACGTGTTCGATCTGGGTGCCGATCACGTACAGGGTCACGCCGATATAGGCCAGGGTCTTGATCGGTACCAACAGGTCGGACACCGAAGCGATGCGCTTGATGCCGCCGAGGAAGGTGATGGCCAGCAGCACCGCCAGGACGATACCGGTGTGGCGCGGGTCGAATTCAAAGGCGTTTTGCAGCGAGTGGGTCACGGTGTAGGACTGCAGGCCAATGAAGGCGAAGCCGTAGGTGACCAGCAGCAGAACGGAGAACACCACTGCCATGCCTTTGAGCTTCAGGCCGTGCTGAATGTAGTAGGCCGGGCCACCACGGTACAGACCGTCGCCATCGGCGCGTTTGTAGACTTGGGCCAGAGTACATTCGAAGAAGCTGCTGGACATGCCGACCAGTGCGGTCACCCACATCCAGAACACCGCACCCGGACCGCCGAGGGTTACGGCGATGCCGACACCGGCGATGTTGCCTGCACCGACACGGCCGGCGAGGCTGAGCATCAGGGCCTGGAACGAGCTGAGTTGGCCGGCGCTGCCTTTGAGGCTGTCGCGGAACACCGCGAACATGTGGAAGAAGTGCCGCAGTTGAACGAAACGCGAGCGAATCGTGAAGTAGCTACCGAGCCCGACAATGAGCACGATCAGTACTTTGCCTGAGAGGAAGTCGTTGATGACTTCGAGCATGGATTTTTCCTCGCTGTTTTTTGTGTAAGCAAATGCTGGATGGGAGAAACATCGTGTTACACCGGTTTGCGCGCGGCACAACAGGTGAGGCGAAGGTTTCGTCCCGGTTCCAAATCGCGGGTTTGTTATTAGTTCGGGTTTCACATGGGTGATGGCCTCGTTACCGACGACCGCTCATGCGAAGAGGGGCGGCACTATACCGATCAGTGCGGCGCCCGTCTGCACAGTCGTGGTGCAAGCGACGAAACGAGGCTTTGAAACACCCGGCGTTACCGGCGCCGGGCTTGTACAGGAACTGCTCCTCTGCTGAAGCAAACCCTGTGGCGAGGGGATTTATCCCCGTTCGGCAGCGAAGCAGTCGCAAAACCATCGCACGCGGTGTACCTGATACATCGCGATTGCAGGTATTGGGGCCGCTTCGCGACCCAACGGGGATAAATCCCCTCGCCACAAGGGCTTACCTCGACATTAAGCAGTTCCCAGACATACGGGTCTCAGGATCAAATAGTTAAAAAAAAGGGCCTGGGGACTAAATCCCCAAGCCCTCAAAAGGTGAGAGGTGTCTAGTCCCTCGACCTGGTGAGCGGTGCTATAAGTAACGCGTCGATTCAGCCTTTCAGCGGAACCAGACGCGGAGCAATCATGTTTTCCGGGCGCAGGATGTCGGCGAGCATGGCTTCGTCGAGCAGACCTTCTTCGCGCACCAGTTCCAGCACGCCGCGGCCGCTTTCAAGGGCGAGGCCGGCGATGCGGGTGGCGTTTTTGTAGCCGATGTACGGGTTCAATGCGGTGACCAGACCGATCGAGTGCTCGACCAGTTCACGGCAGCGCGCTTCGTTGGCGGTGATGCCGACGATGCAGTGCTCGCGCAGCATGTCCATGGCGCGTTGCAGCAGGCGGATCGAGTCGAAGATCTTGAAGGCGATCAGCGGCTCCATCACGTTCAGCTGCAGTTGGCCGCCTTCGGCTGCCATGGTCAGCGCCAGGTCGTTACCGATCACTTGGAACGCGACTTGGTTAACGGCTTCCGGGATTACCGGGTTGACCTTGCCAGGCATGATCGAGCTGCCTGGCTGACGCGCTGGCAGGTTGATTTCGTTGATGCCGGTGCGTGGGCCGCTGGACAGCAGACGCAAGTCGTTGCAGATCTTCGACAGCTTGACCGCGGTGCGCTTGAGCATGCCGGAGAACAGTACGAAAGCGCCCATGTCGGAAGTCGCTTCGATCAGGTCGGCGGCTGGAACCAGCGGTTGACCGCTGATCAGGGCCAGACGCTGTACCGCCAGCGCTTGATAACGCGGGTCAGCGTTGATGCCGGTGCCGATCGCGGTGCCGCCCAGGTTCACTTCAGTCAGCAGTTCCGGGGCCAGCGTCTTCAGACGGGCCAGGTCTTCGCCCATGGTGGTGGCGAAAGCACGGAATTCCTGGCCGAGGGTCATCGGCACGGCGTCTTGCAATTGAGTACGGCCCATTTTCAGGACGTGATCAAATTCTTTGCCCTTGGCCGCGAACGCCTGAATCAGGCTGTCGAGGCTGGCCAGCAGGGTGTCGTGGCCGAGCAGCAGGCCCAGGCGGATTGCCGTCGGGTAAGCGTCGTTGGTCGACTGCGCCATGTTGACGTCGTCGTTCGGGTGCAGGTACTGGTACTCGCCTTTCTCGTGACCCATTGCTTCGAGGGCAATGTTGGCGATCACTTCGTTGGCGTTCATGTTGGTGGAAGTACCGGCGCCACCCTGAATCATGTCGACCACGAACTCTTCGTGGAAATCACCGCGGATCAATCGGGCACAGGCTTCGCTGATGGCAGCGTGCTTGGCTTCGCTCAGATGACCCAACTCGCGGTTGGCGTCAGCAGCGGCCTGTTTGACCATTGCCAGACCGACAACGAGTTTTGGGTAATGCGAAATCGGAACGCCGGAGAGACGGAAGTTATTCACCGCTCGCAGGGTCTGGATGCCGTAATACGCTTGAGCCGGTACTTCGAGGGCGCCAAGCAGGTCGTTTTCTGTGCGGAAAGATGCAGCGGAGGACATGATAGAAATCATCTCGATATGGACCCGGTCTGTGCCGGAACGCTGCGAATGCTAGGCTTGTGGGGAATTTTGGGCCAATGCTGTTAAGCACTGCCCTATGCACATTCGGCATAATGCCCATGTGACGCCGCGTGCGCGGCAGACGTGTGACCTGTTTTGGTGCGTGTCCGGGAGGACGTGATGAATCTGGAAAGCAAATGGCTCGAGGACTTCAGTGCTCTGGCCGCCACCCGCAGCTTCTCGCAAGCGGCCGAACGACGCTTCGTGACGCAGCCGGCATTCAGTCGGCGGATCCGCAGTCTGGAAGCTGCATTGGGGCTGACATTGGTCAATCGCTCGCGCACGCCGATCGAACTGACGGCGGCGGGGCAGTTGTTTCTGGTGACCGCGCGCACGGTGGTCGAACAACTCGGTGAAGTGCTGCGCCATCTGCATCATCTGGAGGGCGGGCAGGGCGAAGTGATGCAAGTCGCTGCCGCTCACTCGCTGGCACTGGGTTTCTTTCCGCGCTGGATCGCGCAACTGCGCAATGAAGGTTTGAACATTGCCACGCGACTGGTCGCGACCAACGTCGGCGACGCGGTGCATGCGCTGCGTGAGGGTGGCTGCGATCTGATGCTGGCGTTCTACGACCCGGACGCGGCAATGCAGATGGACCCGGAAATTTTCCCCTCGCTGCATTTGGGCCAGACCGAGATGTTGCCGGTGTGCGCGGCGGATGCCGAGGGCAAACCGCTGTTCGATCTGGAAGGGGAAGCGAGTGTGCCGTTGCTTGCTTACAGCGCCGGTGCTTTTCTCGGGCGCTCGGTGAATGGCTTGCTGCGTCAGCGCCAAGTGCGCTTTACCACTATTTATGAAACCGCGATGGCGGACAGTTTGAAGAGCATGGCGCTGGAAGGGTTGGGCATTGCCTGGGTGCCGCAACTCAGCGTGCGTGCGGAATTGGCGCGTGGCGAACTGGTGGTCTGCGGCGGCCCGCAATGGCATGTGCCGCTGGAGATTCGCCTTTACCGCTGCGCCTTGGTGCGCAAAGCCAACGTGCGCCTGCTGTGGCGCAAGCTCGAAGGCGGTGCGGCTGGCGGTGCGTGATGTCCGTGCAGCCGCCGTGTCGCGGAAAAATGCGTTCAGGGAACATTGCTCAAAAAGTTACTGATCCTTGCCCGATTAGCTTCAGTGAAGGTGTGGCAGTTGCCGACCAACAATTTCGGGTTCGGGATCATGTAACTTTCACACCATCAGCCGCCTCGGTAGAACACTTCAGAATTTTCATGCAGGGCGTCTAGCGTGTGGCCAATTTCATGTCCGACATTGGCTGCTGACTTGAGAGATGCAATGGCCGCTTGTTGCCCAGTTCCGGCAAGGCCAGCGACACGATCATTTAGAGCGCTTTTGGTCAGTAGAATGAATTTTGTAGTTCGTGTGGACGGAAGATTTTTTTCGACTTTATAGTCGTGCGTGCGATCCCTCCACTTTTTCATAGTGACTAGCTCGTCTTCATTCATATACGCAAAGTCAGTATAAGTCGGCTGATTGCGTATGAATTGAACTGATACGCGGCGTCCCGTAACGCTCTCCAGTTCCTTGACCATAGGCAGGAAATGTTCGGCAAATATCTCCGACTGTGGCTGGGTGACATCGTCGTGGATGAAGGCGTGGATGAATATCGGTATTTTTCCGCCAAGCGGCGCAGCAAGCGACCTGGCTAGCGTCGTGTTTTGTTCAGCTGGCCATGGAGTGTCATCGATAGCGACTGTGGCTTGAGTCATCGTAGTCATGAACAGGCTGCCAAGCAGCGCACATGTGATTGTTAATATATTTGGCATTTTAGTTGTTTTCGAAGTGGAAAAGTTTGGATGAATTAGGTGTGTGCCTCGTTGTAAGGCAGGGTCGGATTATTAGCGTGTTAGTGTTTGTTTGTGCAGTCTTTATATGTGTCAGTTAATGTTCTGTTATCAAGTATTGCAGCATGGATAGTTGTTTTTATGTTGGGCGTTATTTGATGTTTGTAATGCTTAATATTCGCAGGCGGCCTTGCGCAGTTAATGCCGAGCTGAAACGGTTTGCAGAGGCTGGCGCGCTGACTTGAAAGTCAGCAAAAACAGAAAAAGAGCCGCTAAGACAGATGGTCGTCGAAGGGGCTGTTTATTGCTTTCTTTGCGGTATACTGCGCGGCCTTCGGCCGGCACGACCGGCCATTTTTCGTACAATCAAGCCACGCAACCTGCGTGGCTTGTTGTTTTATGACGCGCCTGCGGGCGCTCCAGAGAGAAGAGGCGCGACGATGAGTGCACTGGTTGGCGTGATCATGGGCTCCAAGTCCGATTGGTCCACCCTTAGCCACACCGCCGATATGCTGGAAAAGCTCGGCATCCCGTACGAGGTCAAAGTGGTCTCTGCCCACCGTACCCCGGATCTGCTGTTCCAGTACGCCGAAGAGGCTGAAAGCCGCGGCATCGAGGTGATTATCGCCGGTGCCGGTGGCGCAGCCCACTTGCCAGGCATGTGTGCGGCCAAGACCCACCTGCCGGTGCTCGGTGTTCCGGTGCAGTCGGCCATGCTCTCGGGCGTCGACTCGCTGCTGTCCATCGTGCAGATGCCAGCGGGCATTCCGGTCGCCACTCTGGCTATCGGCAAGGCCGGCGCGATCAACGCCGCGCTGCTCTCGGCGAGCATCCTCGGCGCCAAGCATCCGCAGTTCCACGCGGTACTGAAAACCTTCCGTGCCGAGCAGACAGACAGCGTCCTGGACAATCCAGACCCACGTATTGCCTGAGGTTGTTGAGATGAAGATCGGTGTAATCGGTGGCGGCCAGTTGGGTCGCATGTTGGCCCTGGCGGGCACTCCGCTGGGCATGAACTTCGCTTTCCTCGACCCTGCGCCGGACGCTTGCGCCGCTGCGCTGGGCGAACACCTGCGGGCCGATTACGGCGATCAGGATCATCTGCGCCAACTGGCCGATGAAGTCGATCTGGTGACCTTCGAGTTCGAAAGTGTTCCAGCGGAAACCGTGGCCTTCCTGTCGCAATTCGTTCCGGTTTATCCGAGCGCCGACGCCCTGCGCATCGCTCGTGATCGCTGGTTCGAAAAGAGCATGTTCAAGGATCTGGGCATCCCGACCCCGGCCTTCGCCGACATTCAATCGCAAGCCGATCTGGATGCCGCCGTGGCTTCGATCGGTCTGCCGGCCGTGCTGAAAACCCGCACTCTGGGTTATGACGGCAAGGGCCAGAAAGTCCTGCGCAAGCCGGAAGACGTGGTCGACACCTTCGCCGAACTGGGCAGCGTGTCCTGCCTGCTGGAAGGCTTCGTGCCGTTCACCGGTGAAGTCTCGCTGATCGCCGTGCGTGCTCGTGATGGCGAAACCAAGTTCTATCCGCTGGTACACAACACCCACGACAGCGGCATCCTCAAGCTGTCCGTTGCCAGCACCGATCACCCGTTGCAGGCGTTGGCCGAGGACTACTCGAGCCGTGTGCTCAAGCAGCTCGACTACGTCGGCGTGATGGCGTTCGAGTTCTTTGAAGTCGACGGTGGCTTGAAAGCCAACGAAATCGCCCCGCGCGTGCACAACTCCGGGCACTGGACCACCGAAGGCGCCGAGTGCAGCCAGTTCGAAAACCACCTGCGCGCCGTTGCCGGCCTGCCGTTGGGTTCGACGGCCAAGGTCGGCGAGAGCGCAATGCTCAACTTCATCGGCGTGGTGCCGCCGGTTGAGAAGGTCATCGCCATCGACGATTGCCATCTGCATCACTACGGCAAAGCCTTCAAGGCCGGGCGCAAGGTCGGTCACGCCAACCTGCGCTGCGCCGACATGGCCACGCTGCAGGCGCAGATCGTCAAGGTCGAAGCGCTGATCGCCGAGTAATTCAGTTTCATGTGTCTGCGGCGGAACCATTCAGGGGCCGCCGTTCTCTCATGGCAGGATGCCAAAGTCTGACTAGGCTTCGCATATCTACTACTGAGAGGGAATTGCCATGGGAATTATCGGAACCATCTTTATCGGCTTGATCGTCGGCCTGCTGGCTCGGTTCCTGAAACCGGGCGATGACAGCATGGGCTGGATCATGACCATCCTGCTCGGTATCGGCGGTTCGCTGGCGGCCACTTATGGCGGCCAGGCTCTGGGCATTTATCAGGCGGGCGAGGGCGCAGGCTTCCTCGGCGCACTGGTCGGTGCAGTCGTGTTGCTGGTGATCTACGGCCTGATCAAAAAGAACTGATCCAAAGCGACAAAGTCCTCTCTGCCAACGCGGCAGGGAGGGCTAGAATGCTCGGCGATTCAACGTTCATTCCCTTCTATACCGAGCACCGTCATGCGCCGTCTTCTGTTGACTCTCCTTTTCCTGGGCAGCGGTTTGGCCCACGCCGGCGAACTGCCGGAAACCGACTGGCTCGAACTGATGCCCAAGTCGGATCAAAAGGCCCTCGAGGCCATGCCTGAAATCGACCACAACTCCCCGGAAGCCACCGGCACCTTCACCGAGAAGGGCGGGATGAAGCAGGCCAAAGGTCTGCCGGCAGTGATGTATTCGACCAAAACCGTGGCGTCGATGAACGACAAACACATCCGCATCGGTGGTTACCCGGTGCCGCTGGAGTCTGACGCCAAGGGCCGCAGCACGTTGTTCTTCCTCGTGCCGTATCCGGGCGCGTGCATCCACGTGCCGCCACCGCCACCGAATCAACTGGTGCTGGTGCGTTATCCGAAGGGCTTGAAGCTGGACGATATCTACACGCCGCTGTGGGTGACCGGCACGCTGAAGGTCGAGAAGGTGAGCAATGACCTGGCTGACGCAGCGTATGCGCTGGAAGCGGACAAAGTGCGGGTGGTGCAGGAATCTGATCTCTAAAACCTGCAAATAACAACTGTGGGAATGAGCCCTGTGGCGAGGGGATTTATCCCCGTTGGACTGCGCAGCAGGCCCTGCTCTTGATTAAAAAAAGCGGGGGCCGCTTCGCGACCCAACGGGGATAAATCCCGTCGCCACAGGTGCCCGCTCCCACATTTCTTTCTGCGTTAGGATTTAGAGCGGTTTGCTGGCGACACTGACGCCCATGGTATGGCTCGCACCCGGCGCGAGCGTGACGATGTCATCCATCACATTCGCCGTCTCGATGCATAGCATGCGCTGCCAGCCATCGTTATCCATGTCAGCAAGCGCCGCCGCGCGATCGATCCACGGGGTCCAGATCACTGCCGTGCGCGAGCCGGTGGCGGTCAGGACAATGCGCCGTTCCCAGGTCGGGTCGACGATGCTCAGCTGCGGTGGAGCGTCGAGGTAGATGCGGTCAGTTTCCCCGGCAAACTGCAGGTCACCTTGCTGGCTGTTGGTTTTCCAGTCATCCAGCGTCTCGATGTACTTCAAGCCATCGACGCCGTCGACGTGCACATTGCGCACATCACTGACCGCGAAATAGGTGTGCAGCGCCTGGCTCAGGCTGACGGTGTCACTGCCACGGTTGTGGCTGGTCAGGCTGAAACTCAGTTGCTCGGACAAGTGCAGAGTCAGGGTCAAATCGACCTGATGCGGCCAGCCCGGCAGGCCGCCTTCGGGATAAGGCAGTTTAAATTCGACCTTGATACCGTTGCTTTCGGCTTCGATACCGCCCAGTTCCCAATCCATCGCCCGCACCAGACCGTGCGCGGGTGCCGGTTGCTCACCGGTGTACATGGCCTGCACGCTCTGCGGGTTGCGTTCGAACTTGCCGAACCACGGCCAGCACACCGGCACGCCGGCGCGGATGCTCTTGCCAGTCTTGAACACTGCCTTATCGTTGAGCCAGATGATCGGCGGCTGGCCATCGATCTGATAACTGAGGATGTGCGCGCCTTGCTGGGCCACCAGCACTTCGGCCTGACCGTGGCGAATCCGCCAGCAGTTCAGTTCATCCAGTTTCACGGCTTCAACGTTGGGCGTGTTCATCGGACAGCTCTCAATCAGTAACAAGGACAACTATCGACCGTAAAACGGCCGCGAGGTTTAGCGCGCGCGCGGTGGAACCGAGCGGGTGCGGCCGCTGCCGTCGATGGCGACGAAGACGAAAACCGCTTCGGTCACTTTACGCCACTCACTGGACAGCGGGTCATCGCTCCACACTTCGACCATCATCTGGATCGAGCTGCGGCCGATTTCCAGGGTCTGCGTATAGAAGGACAATTGTGCGCCGACAGCGACCGGCACGAGAAACGCCATGCGGTCGATGGCAACGGTAGCGACGCGGCCACCGGCAACACGGCTGGCCATCGCGGTGCCGGCCAAATCCATCTGCGCCACCAGCCAGCCGCCGAAAATATCGCCAAAGCCGTTGGTTTCACGCGGAAGTGCGGTGATTTGCAAGGCCAGGTCGCCTTGCGGGATCGGATCTTCTTGTTCGAGCTCTATCATGCCGAGGGTGCCTCTGACCCGTGACTCATCGTTGGTATTGCTGGTGGTAGCCGTCTTCGGGAAAAACGATTCAGCACCGAACATACTACGTTCGTCACGTTTTCCATCAGGCGCCTAAGGAGAAACTCTGCGAAACCGGCTAATCCCGAGCAAAGGCCGGGCCAACGACGTTTTCGCACAGCAACCCCCTACAAACCGGAGCAGGTTGCGAGTATATCGGTCGGTAGACTCCACGACGACCATCGGGTTCTCATTTCGACCGTCAAATACGCGCCTCTATGTGCTTTTTCGAACAATTTGCTATGGTGCCGAACCTGCCCAAGCCACCGCCAGCGTTGTTGTGGCGGCAGATCCGACTATAAGAGAAGCCCTTGCCATGACCACAGCGTCTTCGAGCCTCGCGCAGCCCGAGCAACCCGCACGACCGTTGACCCGCAATGACTACAAGACTCTGTCGCTGTCCGCCCTTGGCGGCGCGCTGGAGTTCTACGATTTCATCATCTTCGTTTTCTTCGCCACTGTGGTCGGCAAGCTGTTCTTCCCGGCCGACATGCCCGAGTGGCTGCGTCTGATGCAGACCTTCGGCATCTTCGCCGCCGGCTACCTCGCGCGGCCGTTGGGCGGCATCGTCATGGCGCACTTCGGCGACCTGCTGGGGCGCAAGAAGATGTTCACCCTGAGCATTTTCATGATGGCCGTGCCGACCCTGATCATGGGTCTGCTGCCTACATACGCACAGATCGGCATGTGGGCGCCAATTCTGCTGCTGGTGATGCGCGTGATTCAGGGCGCGGCCATCGGTGGGGAAGTGCCGGGCGCGTGGGTCTTCGTTTCCGAACACGTCCCGCAAAAGCACATGGGTTACGCCTGCGGCACCCTCACCAGCGGCCTGACCGCCGGCATCCTGCTCGGCTCGCTGGTCGCCACCGCGATCAACAGCATTTATACGCCTGCCGAAGTGTCCGATTACGCCTGGCGGATCCCGTTCCTGCTCGGCGGTGTGTTCGGCCTGTTCTCGGTGTACCTGCGCCGCTGGCTGCACGAAACCCCGGTGTTCGCCGAACTGCAGCAGCGTAAAGCCTTGGCTGAAGAAGTGCCGCTGCGTGCGGTGCTGCGCGACCATCGCGGCGCGATTGCGATCTCGATGCTGCTGACCTGGTTGCTCTCCGCTGGCATCGTCGTGGTCATTTTGATGACCCCGACCGTGCTGCAAACCGTTTATCACTTCACCCCGACCGAGTCGCTGCAGTCGAACAGTCTGGCGATCGTGTTCCTGAGCATCGGCTGCATCATTTCCGGCGCATTGGCGGATCGCTTTGGTGCCGGCCGGGTGTTTGTGTTCGGTTGCCTGGGCCTGCTGATCAGCTCGTGGACGTTCTATCACAGCCTCGCGGATCACCCGAACTGGCTGTTCCCGCTGTACGCGCTGACCGGTTTCCTGGTCGGCACCATTGGTGCGGTGCCGTATGTGATGGTGAAAGCGTTTCCGCCGGTGGTGCGCTTCAGCGGCTTGTCGTTCTCGTACAACATGGCTTACGCGATTTTTGGCGGGTTGACGCCGATGGTGGTGAGTTTGCTGCTGAAGGAAAGCGCGATGGGGCCTGCTTATTATGTGGCGGTGCTGTGCGCGATGGGGATGCTGGTGGGGGCGTGGCTCTGGAAGAAGGGGCGCTGATTTTCCCTCCCGCCTGATCGTTCCCACGCTCCGCGTGGGAATGCATCCCGTGACGCTCCGCGTCACCTCTCAAATGCGGACGCAGAGCGTCCATGGCGGCGTTCCCACGCAGAGCGTGGGAACGATCGGTTGCGACATGCTGGCCTTTCATCCAATTGTCATATTTCAGCCATAGAGTGTTCACACGGCCTGCTGATACTTGGCCCCGACTTAACACACCCTATCTGCTAGGAGTAAGGCATGAAACTGAAGCGTTTGATGGCGGCAATGACTTTTGTCGCTGCTGGCGTTGCGACTGCCAACGCGTTCGCCGCTGTTGACCCTGCTATCCCGAGCTACACCAAGACCACTGGTGTGTCGGGCAACCTGTCCAGCGTCGGCTCCGATACCCTGGCCAACCTCATGACCCTCTGGGCTGAGAACTACAAAAAAGAATACCCGAACGTAAACATCCAGATTCAGGCCGCTGGCTCCGCCACTGCGCCACCTGCGCTGACTGAAGGCACCTCCAACCTGGGCCCGATGAGCCGCAAGATGAAGGACACCGAACTGGCTGCTTTCGAGCAGAAGTACGGCTACAAGCCAACCGCTATCCCGGTGGCTGTGGATGCCCTGGCTGTGTTCGTGCACAAGGACAACCCGATCCAGCACCTGACCATGGAACAGGTTGATGCGATCTTCTCGTCCACCCGTCTGTGCGGCGCCAAAGCCGACGTGAAAACCTGGGGCGACCTGGGCGTGACCGGCGATCTGGCCAACAAGCCAGTGCAACTGTTCGGTCGTAACTCGGTATCCGGCACCTACGGCTACTTCAAAGAAGAAGCCCTGTGCAAAGGCGACTACAAACCAAACGTTAACGAACAACCAGGTTCGGCGTCGGTTGTGCAGTCGATCAGCTCCTCGCTGAACGGCATCGGTTACTCGGGCATCGGCTACAAAACCGCTAGCGTGAAAACCGTTGCTCTGTCGAAGAAGGGCAGCACTGACTTCATCGAAGACACCGAAGAAAACGCCCTGAACGGCAAGTACCCGCTGTCGCGTTTCCTCTACGTGTACGTCAACAAAGCCCCGAACAAGCCTCTGGCTCCGCTGGAAGCTGAGTTCGTGAAACTGGTGCTGTCGAAACAGGGCCAGGAAATCGTAGTGAAAGACGGCTACATCCCGCTGCCAGCCAAGGTTGCTGCAAAAGCACTGGCTGACCTCGGTCTGCAAGAAGGCGGCGCTGAAGTCGCAAAGAAGTAACCCCGTAGATCCGGGCTAATCCCCGGATCTGCAGGAACCCCTGTAGGAGCTGTCGAGTGAAACGAGGCTGCGATCTTTTGATCTGGCCTCTGACTGCAAGATCAAAAGATCGCAGCCTCGGTTCCCTCGTCAGCTCCTACACAGGTTTCAAACGTTTCCGTTACAGCAGGTTTCAGGCGGGCCCCACAGGGCACCGCGAACCTTCGAATTCTTCGATCCTCCTCCAGTACCCGCTGGCGGTGGATTTGGTGCGTCACTGCATTGTCATCTTTCTGTCATACAGGATCGCTAGGGTGTGCGCATGAATGATCTGGCCAATTCCCCAATGACTACGACTTCCCCTCCCAAGCGCATTGATTTCAATACGCCTGAGCTGCAACGCAAGCGCCGCATTCGCGCGCTCAAGGATCGCTTCACCCGTTGGTACGTCCTCGTTGGCGGCCTGGCGGTGCTGGCAGCCATCACCCTGATCTTCTTCTTTCTCGCCTACGTGGTTGCGCCGCTGTTCAAGGGTGCCGACCTGACCGCGAAAGATGCGATCACCCCGGCCTGGATGCAGGACGCCGGCAAGCCGCTGATGATTTCGCTCGAAGAGCAGAATCAGGTGGCCATGCGCGTGTCCGACAAGGGTCAGGCGCTGTTCTTTGATATCGACAGTGGCGCTGAATTGAAGCGCGTCGATCTGCCGGTTCCGGCCGGCACCACCGTGACCTCGCTGGGTGAAGATCAGCCGGGTCATCCGCTGGTGGCCGTGGGCCTGTCCAACGGTCAGGCGCTGGTGTTCCGTCACACCTATAAAGTCAGCTACCCCGATGGCAAGAAAACCATCACCCCGGCCATCGAATATCCGTACGGCGAGACGCCGATTGCGCTGAACGAAAGCGGCGGTGCGCTGGAGCACGTCAGCCTTAACGCCACCGACACCACGCTGATGCTGGTGGGCTCGACCGGTTCGCAACTCAACGTGTTGTCGCTGACCAGCGAAGAAAACATGATGACCGGCGAAGTCACCAACGAGCAGAAGCGTATCGATCTGCCGCAGATGACCGAGTCGGTGAAAAACATCTTCGTCGACCCACGCCAGCAATGGCTGTACGTGGTCAACGGGCGTGCTCAGGCCGACGTGTTCAGCCTGCGCGACAAGAGCCTCAACGGTCGCTACAAACTGCTCGAAGACGGCGACGCTGAGGTCACTGCAACCACACAACTGGTGGGTGGCATCTCGCTGATCGTCGGCGACTCCAAGGGCGGTCTCGCCCAGTGGTTCATGGCGCGTGACCCGGATGGCGAGCAGCGTCTGAAGCAGATTCGTACCTTCCAGATGGGCACCACGCCGATCGTTGAAATCACCGCTGAAGAGCGTCGTAAAGGCTTCCTCGCTTTGGATGCCAGCGGCAAGCTCGGCGTGTTCCACAGCACCGCGCACCGCACGCTGTTGGTCGATCAAGTGGTAGAAGGCCAGGGCCTGTTCGGTCTGTCGCCACGTGCCAACCGCGTGATCGTCGAAGCCGGCGGCAAGCTGCAACCGCTGCTGCTCGACAACCCGCACCCGGAAGTGTCGTGGAGCGCACTGTGGAGCAAGGTCTGGTACGAGAACTACGACGAGCCTAAATACGTCTGGCAATCGACCGCGGCCAACACCGATTTCGAACCGAAACTGAGCCTCTCGCCACTGACCTTCGGCACCCTGAAAGCCGCGTTCTACGCGATGCTGTTGGCCGCGCCGCTGGCGGTTGCTGCGGCGATCTACACCGCTTACTTCATGGCCCCGGGCATGCGCCGCAAGGTCAAACCGGTGATCGAGCTGATGGAGGCGATGCCGACGGTGATCCTCGGTTTCTTCGCCGGTCTGTTCCTCGCGCCTTATGTAGAAGGGCATTTGCCGGGCATTTTCAGCCTGCTGATGTTGTTGCCGATCGGCATTCTGGTCGCCGGTTTCACCTTCAGCCGCCTGCCTGAATCGATCCGCCTGAAAGTCCCGGACGGTTGGGAAAGTGCACTGCTGATCCCGGTGATTCTGTTTGTGGGCTGGCTGTCGCTGTACATGAGCCCGTTCATGGAGAACTGGTTCTTCGGCGGCGACATGCGCATGTGGATCTCCCACGACCTCGGCATCACCTACGACCAGCGCAACGC
Source organism: Pseudomonas sp. PS01303 (assembly GCF_029959385.1). Classification (NCBI taxonomy): domain Bacteria; kingdom Pseudomonadati; phylum Pseudomonadota; class Gammaproteobacteria; order Pseudomonadales; family Pseudomonadaceae; genus Pseudomonas; species Pseudomonas sp. PS01303. The sequence continues at coordinate 2,226 of NZ_JASCPK010000124.1, read as the reverse complement.
ACTGGTGGTGGGTCTGGCCATGGGCTTCGCGGTGATCCCGAACATCTACTCGATTGCTGAAGACGCCGTGTTCAGCGTGCCGCGCGGTCTGACCCTTGGCTCGTTGGCCCTCGGTGCCACACCGTGGCAGACCATGACTCGCGTGGTGATCCTGACTGCCAGCCCGGGGATCTTCTCGGCGCTGATGATCGGCATGGGCCGTGCGGTCGGCGAAACCATGATCGTGCTGATGGCCACCGGTAACACCCCGGTCATGGAAATGAACCTGTTCGAAGGCCTGCGTACCTTGGCTGCCAACGTCGCGGTGGAAATGCCCGAGTCGGAAGTCGGCGGCAGCCACTACCGCGTGCTGTTCCTCTCGGCGCTGGTGCTGCTGTTGTTCACCTTCGTCATGAACACCCTGGCAGAACTGATTCGTCAGCGTCTGCGCAAGAAATACTCGTCGCTTTAAGCAAAGGTAGAAGTCTGTGAAACAGAACTCCCTGAAAGGATGGTTCAAGAGCGGCGCCCCTGGCGTCTGGATCAGCGGTGGCGCGGTGTCCATCGCGGTCATCATGACCATTGGCCTGTTGGCAGTGATTGCCGTGCGCGGTCTGGGTCACTTCTGGCCGGCGGATCTGGTGCATGCCAGCTACGACGTGCCGGGTCAGGCCCAGCATCTGGTCGTTGGCGAAGTGGTACAGAAAGAAGAAGTGCCACGTGCTCGTCTGAAGAGCGCCGGTTTGCCGGTGCCGGACGTTGGCCCGGAATTCATGACCCGCGAGCTGATCAAGGTCGGCAACCGTGACTTGAACGGCAATGACTTCACCTGGATCGTCGGCGACTGGCTGACCAACCAGACCACGCCGCCGGAGTTGATGGCGATCGAACGTCGCGAGTGGGGCAACTTCTACGGCTACCTGGTCAACGTCAAACAGGATGGCAAGGTTATCGCCGAGGGCGAGGCTGCCTGGCCTGAGCTACAAGCGCGGATCAACCGTGTGAACGGTCTGGCGGCACAGCTGAAGTCGCTGGAAAAAACCGACATCGGTGCGATCAACGCCGGGCTGGAACGCATCCGTCTGCATGGTCGCAAACTGGAACTGGAAGGCAAGCTCGACGCCACCGCGCAAGCGGACATGGAATCCGAGCGCGCCGAGCTGAACGCGCGTTATCAGGACATCGAAGCACGTCTGGCCGATCTGCATGCGCAGTTCAACCGTGATGCGCTGACCGCTCGTGATGCCAACGGCAAAGAGATTGAAATCGGTTTGGGCAAAGTGGTTCACGCCTACCAGCCGAACGCGATGAGCACGTTCACCAAGGTCGGTTTCTACTTCAGCAAGATCTGGGAGTTCCTTTCGGATGACCCGCGTGAAGCGAACACCGAAGGCGGGATTTTCCCGGCGATCTTCGGCACCGTGATGATGACCCTGATCATGGCGATGATCGTCACCCCGTTCGGCGTGCTGGCAGCGGTGTACCTGCGTGAATACGCCAAACAGAACACCCTGACGCGGATCATCCGTATCGCGGTGAACAACCTCGCCGGCGTTCCGGCGATCGTTTACGGCGTGTTCGGTCTGGGCTTCTTCGTTTACGTGCTCGGTGGTTCGGTCGACCGTTTGTTCTTCCCGGAAGCACTGCCGGCACCGACCTTCGGTACACCGGGTTTGCTCTGGGCCTCGCTGACGCTGGCGCTGCTGGCGGTGCCGGTGGTAATTGTGGCGACCGAGGAAGGTCTGGCGCGTATTCCGCGCACCGTGCGTGAAGGCTCGTTGGCCCTCGGCGCGACCAAGGCTGAAACCTTGTGGAAGATCGTGATCCCGATGGCCAGCCCGGCGATGATGACCGGCATGATCCTCGCCGTGGCCCGCGCCGCCGGTGAAGTGGCGCCGCTGATGCTGGTGGGTGTGGTGAAACTGGCGCCGTCGCTGCCGGTGGACGGCAACTACCCGTACCTGCACCTCGATCAGAAGATCATGCACTTGGGCTTCCACATTTATGACGTCGGCTTCCAGAGCCCGAACGTCGAGGCGGCGCGCCCGCTGGTGTACGCCACGGCGCTGTTGCTGGTGCTGGTGATCGCGACCTTGAACCTGTCGGCGGTGTATATCCGCAACCACCTGCGCGAAAAATACAAAGCACTGGATAGCTAAGGACGACGCGAACCCTGTGGGAGCGAGCTTGCTCGCGAAGCTTTTGGCGGCCTCAAGGGCCCCTCCGCGAGCAAGCTCGCTCCCACAT
>NZ_JASCPK010000123.1:0-17287 GCF_029959385.1 Pseudomonas sp. PS01303 | reverse complement strand
CTGTAGGAGCTGCCGAAGGCTGCGATCTTTTGATTTTGTTTTTAAAGACAAGATCAAAAGATCGCAGCCTTCGGCAGCTCCTACAGGGTTCGCGGTAACACTACGCTAAACCGCGTGCCGTCAGCCTCATTCGAGCTGACTTCAATCGTCCCGCCATGGGCATTAACCACTTCCCTGACAATAAACAGGCCCAATCCGAGACTTGTCGAAGGCTGCCCCAGTTCTTCATCGGCGCTGCGCACCAGCGGATCGAAAATTGTCCCTAAAGCATCCTCCGGAATCGGCGTGCCGAAGTTATGCACCGACAGGCACACCGCGTCCGCCTCATCCTGCAAGGTCAGCGTTACCTGTTGCGTGTTCGAGCCATGCTGCAGCGCATTGCCGATCAGGTTTTGCAGCAGTTGATCAATGCGCCCCGCGTCCCACACACCTCGGGTATCACCGTGAATGTGCAACACCGGCGAGCAATTCGGGTTGCCGGCACACGCCTCGGCGATCGCCGCCCGCGCCGCTTCGGCCAGATCCATCGGGGCCGGTTCGATCGGCAGACTCTTGCCGAGACGGCTGCGCACCAGCTCCAGCAAGTCACTGACCATCGCCGCCATGTGCCGGGCGCCGCGCTTGATGTTGTGGGCGCAGGCAAGCGCATCGCCTTCGAGCGTGGCTTTGCGCAACAGTAATTCGGTGGACATGCTCACCGCCTGCAGAGGCGCCCGCAGGTCGTGGCCGAGAATCGCCAGAAAGATGTCCCGCGAACGATTGACCTGTTCTGCGTAGGCCGCCGTCGATTCGGCCAATGCTTCATCGATGGCTTCATTGAAACGAATCATGTCCTGAAAGTAGGTCATGTCCGGCGCGTCGAGGCTGTCGACCCAGCGGCGGATCACGCAGGCGCGCAAATGACGAAACTCCGAGGTCATCTGCACCAGATCAAAACCGACGGTGTGGCGCAATTCACCATGGCTGGCGCCGGCCTGATTGAGGCTTGGGGTTTTCTCCGGGCCGTCGCCCTTGGCTTTGGCAGCCTGTTCGTCGGGACTTTGCGGTTTGTTCATGTCGCGAGCGGCGGCCAGCAAAATGGCTTTGGCGTGGTCACGCAAGCCTTCGGCGTCCATGTACTCGGCAGCGGGCGTGATGGTGGCGGCGAACTGCTCCCACTCCGCGACGATGGGATCCACGTTGCACACGATGAACTCGGAAAGACGCATGAGCGGTTACCTGAGCATGAATCGATGGACGGCGATTCGAATATTAGCCCCTCTGGCGAGAATTACACGATCGCTGATGCCCGGCTCCCGGGGAATTTTTTTGGGTGCGGTACATATGTATTTTCGGCTCTTCAATTACTGCGGGATTAAGGGGTTTTCAGTGCGTTCTTGAGCAGGATTTTGGTTTTTTGTTTTTTCCTGCCATCCGTAATCTGAGCTCAAGTTATTGGATGACGAGATGCTCGATATGGATATTGATACAAATAGAATGCCGCTAAACAGTGGCCCGCGCTCTGCTGCGGTCACCGCGCTTATACCTGCGGCGATCACGCAGGCCCCGGCCCATCGACTTGAATCGCTCAAGGCGAATTTGCACGTTGCACAACAGTTCCCGTCGTGGCCATCACACGGCCGTCAGCGTTTGCAGCCGCTCATTCAAAGGCACTGGCAGCTTCAAGGCGAGGTCGATACCACACTGCAGCACCTCGAACAGAATATCGAAAACTTCGCCCGACCCTTGCTGACGCAGGCCCTCAAAAGCCAACTGAAGGTTGATCTGGACGTCGACACGGCGATGCTCAGGCTTTACGTCCCGGACAAAATCATCTTCGGCATCGACCGGGGCGCCACGCACTCGCGGCATTCATCGTTGCTGGTGGCGGCATTGCATAACTTCGAACTGACGGAGACTGAGCACGGCTACTTTCGCAACGGTTCCGGCCTATACGTTGCCGATGCTTCCGGCGCTCCGGTGCAGCACGACATTACCGTCGGTCAAATCGCGAGCCTCTGCCGTTCGCTGGATATCGGTGCGCAATATCGGCAGCACCTCAAGGCGTTGTTGCTCCCCGACGATGTGACCAAACAAGCGACGCTGAAAAGGCAGTCGATGGCGGTGGAGAAGTCCGCGCTCGAGGTGGCGGCAGCTATCGCCGGGATGAACACTGATCTGGGGGTTCACGCTCAGTCCGCTATCAGTGATGTGATCAGCGGGCGAACAGCGATCAGCTTTCACGGTCGCCCATTACAGGCCCATCGATTGCGAATAATGGGTCTTGAACTCTCCGGTATCGTGTTGTTCAGTGCCGTTGCAGAAAAAAACGAGATCGAGAAGTTTCTGCTGGGGCTTGTCTCGCCAGAACTTCAGTTCCTGTTTGACTGGTCGCGACGTATCCCAGGTCTCAACGACAATCTGTATGAAAAATACAAGGTGCTTAGTGACGTCTTCGCTAATGGGCCGAGCGCCGTAACCGAAGAACTGTCCCGACGGAACGACTTCTACGATCAAAGTATTTTGAACGGGCCGTTAATTGCCTACATCCCCGACGATCCGCTGCATCCTTTGAAAGAATACCCATCGCTTACCGCGTTCATGAAAGCCTTGGCCACACAGTTGCTGGAAAAAAACTATCAAGCGTTTTTCAGTCGGTTTGTGGCACAAAGGGACAAGCCGAAATTCTTCAAACGGGTCGACGAGCGTCTCAAGGAAATCACCTGGTATCAGCGCGAACCCCTTGATATGGGCCCATGGTGGCGGGAAACACCGATTGAAAACCCCCATGCAGAACCAATCACCGTGCCGATCCAGGGTGATCTCTGGGAACACCTTTACCTGCGCAAGCGCGACAAGGCGCTCAGCGATGCACGACTGATTGCCGTGCCCACTGACGATGAAAATGCCAAAAGCCGCTGGAACCGCCTGATCAGTTATTTGAATGTTGGCTGGAACGTCTTCAATTTTGCCGTGATGCTGGTGCCTGGCGTTGGCGAGGTGATGCTGGGTGTGATGGTCGCCCAATTGCTCGCGGAGTTCGCCGAGGGCATCGAGGACTGGAGTCACGGTGACAAGGAAGAGGCGTGCGCGCACATCAACAGCGTGATCCTCAACTTTACGCAACTGGCTTTGATGAGTGTGGGTCACCTTCTACCCAAAGGCGCTACAGCGATTACCCCTTCACCCTTTATCGACAAGCTCAAAGAGGTGACCCTGGCGGATGGCCGCACGAAAATGTGGAATCCCGATCTCAGGCCCTATGAGCACGCAATCGATCTGCCTGCCGGCACATGGGCTGATGAATCCGGTTTGTACACGCACCAGGGCAAAAAAGTGCTGCACCTTGAAGGTAAGCAGTACGTGCTGAAAGAGGATCCGCTCAACGGGCAGTTCCGCATGCAACACCCGACTCGAGTTGACGCTTATAAACCGCAGATCGAGCACAACCGGGCGGGCGCCTGGAAGAGCGAAGCCGAACGACCGATCGAGTGGGAAAAGACGCAGCTCTTGCGCCGCCTTAACCCGTTGGCCGCGACGTTCAGCGAGCCTGCATTGCAGCAGGTGCTCAGTGTCAGCGGCGTCGAAGAGGGGGTGCTGCGTCGTCTGCATGTTGAACACGAACTGCCGCCGCCGCTGTTGACCGACACCCTTAATCGCTTCGATCTCTATGCCTCCATAAGTCGTTTTGGCGAGCAGATCCGTGAAGGTCGCCTCAGCGATCATCTGAGCGGTTATCTACCGGGGCTGATGACTGAGCTGCCGCACTGGCCGGAATCCAAAGCCATTACCTTGAAAGACCCGCTACCGACCGGGAGAGCGTCAGTCACTTATGGCAACTCCAGCGCCACACCAGCCGACACTCTGACGGTCACGCAGGTCGACATTCAAACTGGCCAGTTCGAAAGCCGGGTGCTGGCGTTCCTGCAGGAGCCGGACATTGAAGCGTTGCTTGGCCACGCCATCTCCACCGACAAAACCGTGCGCATTCAAGCATTGCGTGAAGCGTTGGCGTTGCGTGCTGTCAGGCGCGCTCCGCGGGTGTTCGAATCGCAGTACAGAACCTCGGACATTTCCGCCGATATTCGCGTGCGCAGGTTGCAAAGCGACTACCCGGATTTGCCGTGCAGCGTACTCGAACAAATACTCAAGGACGCGGATCCGCAGAGCGTGCGGGTGTTCGAGGAGCGCGGGCAGGTTGTCCTCAAACTGCGCCAGCAATTGCGTGAGGCAGGCGTCAAGGTTCGTCTGAATCGAGCCTTCGAGGGGCTTTACCTTGAGCAACTGGCCAACGCCGATAGCCGCCGACTGGCATTGAGCTCGCTGGAAAAACTGCCGGGCTGGTCGCCCCAGGTACGTATCGAAATCCGCGACGGCTCTTTCACCGGGCTGTTAGAGGCCAGTGTCGGTGCGCCGGACGCGCCGATCCGCAAAGTGCTGGTGGGTGACGAGAATGGGCTTTACAGCGCTCGCGATCAGCAGGGTCTGCATTTGCACGGCGCTGAAGATCTTTACAGTGCAGTGCTGCATGCCTTGCCCGATGAGCAGCGGCAGGCCTTGGGGTTCGAAATTTTCCAGGGAGACCTGCTCAAACAGACCCTCCAGCGTTCACCCCTGAGTCATGAGGTGTTCGAGAACGTCCTGTCGGAACACCCGATCCGTAAACCTGCCTACGACCCGGAGACGTTGCGCCTGCGTGGCGGCATGCAGGGCTACCCGTTGCGCCCCAAAAACTGGTCGGCCCTCAAACGTCGAGTCGGTTCGCTGTATCCCGCGTTCACCGAGGCCGAGGTGGAGACGATGCTCAAAGGCTTTGGCGAAAATGTGATGGAAGAGCGCGTAGCGGCGCTGGAACGCGAGTTCAGCACGTTCAACCTGGTTTTTCAGCGCTGGTTGAATGACATGAGTCTGTCCTACCGTTTCAGTATTGAAGGCGTGGCGGAATGGACGTCGCGAAACAGGGTGTATCAAATTCTCCGTCAATGCTGGCAGCGTACCGGTCCTGAGGGGCCGCCGGCACCGGGGGTAATGCGGGCGCAGAGACTTGTTCTCAACGGCCTGCCGATGGATCGTCATCTGCAAAATATGCCCCGGCTCAGCGGCAGTTTTGACCATGTCACCTCCTTGAGCCTGCACAACGGTCGGATACTCAGTGACCAGCAACATTTTCTGGGTGGCTTTCGCCAGTTGCGCGAACTCGACTTATGGAAAAACCGCTTGAGCGATTTCCCGCAGGTCATCAGCGAGATGCCGTATCTACGTGTGCTGACGCTCTCGGATAATCAGATCTCGTTGACCGCTGAAAGCGCTGCACGGTTGCGTGCGATGAACCGGCTGCAAGTGCTGAAACTGGACGGTAATCCACTCGGGCAAGTGCCGGACATCAGCCAGATGCCAGCCTTGCTGATACTGAAGCTGGACAGTACCGGGATCGATACATGGCCGGTCGGTCTGTTTGCCAGGCAACGTCCGCGCAATCTGTATCTGGACCTGCGCTTCAATCAGCTCAGCGAGCTTCCGGACGTTGCGCCAGGATCGGCGTCCGCCGAACTGATCGCGCGCACCAATGTAAGCCGTGACCCCTTCCATTTGTCTGCTGAGAACCTGGAGAAACTCAAGCAATACATCGAATCCGTCGGCCTCGATCCGGATCGTCCGTATCCGCCACGAGGCACCATCGACAGCTCGGTTTGGGACGAGGGCATCAGTGAGGCCGAGTGGAATGCGCGACAACCGTTCTGGGATGAAGTGGAAGATGAGTTCGGTTCCGAGCCATTCTTTAGTGAATTGCGCAAACTGACCGCGTCTGCGGATTTTCGAGCCGCTAATCCGGGTTACAGAATTGACCTCACCGCCAAGGTCTGGCGAATGATTTTCGCTATGTACGAGAACACGGCGCTGCGCGAGAAGATTTTTGCCGAAGCGGTTGCGTCCACGACCTGTGCGGATGCCGGCGCACAGTTCTTTAATGCCATGGGCGTCGAGGTGCTGATTCACGAAGCTTATGGCTTGATCAATACCGATCTGGTGGAAGGTGAACTGGTAGCCCTGGCCCGTGGTAAATCACGACTGGACGAATTGGGGCAGATCGCCCGGCAGCGCGTGGCAGATCGCTTGCAAGCCGGGGAGACGTTCCGTCGTGAGAACGCAGACGGTGTCACCGGAACTATCGATGAAGTGGAGGTTCACCTGGCCTATATGACCGATCTGGCGGAACGACTGGATTTACCGTGGCAATCACGCGGAATGTTGTTCCGAAAAATCGCCGGGGTCACTGAGCAGATGATCGAGGACGCCTATCAGCGAGTGATCGCCTTGGAGGAAGGTGAACTGCTGGCGCCACGGATTCTTGAACAGCCCTTGTGGCAGCGCTTCCTCAAGCGTACTTATCGCAAAGAGTTCGATGAACTGCTGCTGTCGCTCAAGGATGAGGACGATATGGCGCAATTTGAAGCGTTGCAAACGCTGGAGAAAACCCTGACGCAAAAAGCGATAGATCGGGCGAAGCTGCAGACGGTTTATCCGCCGTTCACGGTGAAACCGTAAACAGGCCTGGAGGCGCGATAACGCCTCCAGGCTTTTTTGCTGCTGTGGCTTAAAACAGAAAGTAACGCTGCGCCATCGGCAGCGTTTCCGCCGGTTCACACCATAGCAATACGCCGTCGGCCTTGACCTGATACGTCTGCGGGTCGACGTCGATGTTCGGCAGGTAATCGTTGTGGATCAGATCGGTTTTCTGCACATCGCGACAACCTTTGACCACAGCGATTTTTTTCTTCAAGCCCAGCGCTTCGGGCAACCCGGCGTCGTGTGCAGCCTGGCTGATGAAGGTCAGGCTGGTGGCGTGCAGCGAGCCACCGTAACTGGCGAACATCGGGCGGTAGTGCACCGGTTGCGGCGTCGGAATCGAAGCGTTGGCGTCGCCCATCAAACTGGCGGCAATCGCACCACCCTTGAGAATCAACGTTGGTTTCACGCCGAAAAACGCCGGACGCCAGAGCACCAGGTCGGCCCATTTGCCGACTTCAATCGAGCCGACTTCGTGGCTGATGCCATGGGTGATCGCCGGGTTGATCGTGTACTTGGCGATGTAGCGTTTGGCGCGGAAGTTATCGTTGCCTGCGCCGTCCTGCGGCAGTGGGCCGCGCTGTTTTTTCATTTTGTCGGCGGTCTGCCAGGTGCGCGTGATGACTTCGCCGACGCGGCCCATGGCTTGACTGTCGGAGCTGATCATCGAGAACGCGCCGAGGTCATGAAGGATGTCTTCGGCGGCAATCGTTTCGCGACGGATGCGGCTTTCGGCGAACGCGACATCTTCGGCAATGCTTGGGTCGAGGTGATGGCAGACCATCAACATGTCGAGGTGTTCGTCGATGGTGTTGCGCGTGAACGGTCGCGTCGGGTTGGTCGAGCTCGGCAGCACGTTGGGGAAGCCGCAGGCCTTGATGATGTCCGGCGCGTGACCGCCACCGGCACCTTCGGTGTGGTAGGTGTGGATGGTGCGACCCTTGAATGCGCCGAGGGTGGTTTCGACGAAACCGGATTCGTTGAGGGTGTCGGTGTGGATCGCCACCTGCACGTCGAACTGGTCGGCGACAGTCAGGCAGTTATCGATGCTCGCCGGGGTGGTGCCCCAGTCTTCGTGCAGCTTGAGGCCGATGGCGCCGGCCTTGACCTGCTCGATCAGCGGTTCCGGCAGGCTGGCGTTGCCCTTGCCGGTGAGACCGATGTTCATCGGGAAGGCGTCGGCGGCCTGAAGCATGCGCGCCAGGTGCCAAGGGCCCGAGGTGCACGTTGTGGCGTTGGTGCCCGTGGCCGGGCCGGTGCCGCCGCCGATCATGGTGGTGACGCCGCTCATCAGCGCCTCTTCAATCTGCTGCGGGCAGATGAAGTGGATGTGCGTGTCGATGCCACCGGCAGTGAGGATCATGCCTTCACCGGCGATGACTTCAGTGCCAGCGCCGATGGCGATGGTCACGTTGGGCTGCACGTCCGGGTTACCGGCCTTGCCGATCGCGGCGATGCGACCGTCCTTGAGGCCGACGTCGGCTTTGACGATGCCCCAGTGGTCGATGATCAGCGCGTTGGTGATCAGCGTGTCGACCACTTCGGCGGCCAGCAATTGGCTCTGGCCCTGGCCGTCGCGGATGACTTTGCCGCCACCGAATTTCACTTCTTCGCCGTAGGTGGTGAAGTCTTTTTCGACCTCGATCCACAGCTCGGTGTCGGCCAGGCGCACCTTGTCGCCGACGGTGGGGCCGAACATGTCGGCGTAGGCTTGACGGGAAATCTTCATGCGGCGTCCTTCAGGAAAATAGTAGTGAGCCATAGACCCTCACCCTAGCCCTCTCCCAGAGGGAGAGGGGACTGTTCGCGGTGGGTCGGCTATCGGTGATCAGCTCCGGCGGGGGGACTGTTCGCGGTGGGTCGGCTATCGGTGATCGGCTCCCTCTCCCTCGGGAGAGGGCTGGGGTGAGGGGCAGCGGTGCACGCAGATGTCAGAGATCACCCATGATTCGTCCGGCGAACCCAAACACCCGCCGATGCCCCGCATAATCCACCAGCTCAACTTCACGACTCTGCCCCGGCTCAAAACGCACCGCCGTCCCCGCCGGAATATTCAGGCGCATGCCCCGGCTGGCTGCGCGGTCAAACGCCAGCGCGTCGTTGGTTTCAAAAAAGTGATAGTGCGACCCCACCTGAATCGGCCGGTCGCCGCTGTTGGCGACTTTCAGGCTGATAGTGCGGCGATCGACGTTGAGTTCGATATCGCCGGGCTGGATCTGGTACTCGCCAGGAATCATCACTGGGCTCCTTGCAGAATCTTGTAATAGAGGGCGGTCGGCCGATAGGTGCCGTTTGGGTCGCAGGCGTAATCGGGGATGGCACCCGCGCGGGTGTAACCCAATGCCTGATAGAAATTTTCGGCGGGCGAGCCCGCTTCGGTGTCGAGGTAGAGCATGCCGCGCTTGTGCTTCGGCGCTTCGAGTTCCAGCGCGCTCATCAATTGCTGACCGAGGCCGCGACGCCGCGCGTCTTCGCGCACCAGCAGTTTCTGCACCTCGGCGCGGTTCAAGCCGTTGGCCTTCTGACACAGACCCAACTGCACACTGGCCAGCACTTCTTCGTCTTTGACCACCACCCAGAGCAGCACGCTGCCCTTGTTGACGTTGTCCTGAACCTCATCGAAATACGCGCGCGCCTGCACCGCATCGAGGTCGGCCATGAAACCGACGCTGGCGCCATAACCCACTGCGTCGAGCAGCAAATCGATCAGGCCCTGACGGTAGTGGGCAAAACTTTCAGCATTGACGCGGCGCAGTTGGGCGGCGTTCATCGGTGTCACTCCTTGATGGTTTCAGGCGGCTCCGCGCCAGGATTGAGGGTCAGTTGCATGAATGTCAGGTCGAGCCAGCGGCCGAACTTGGTGCCGACTTGCGGCATCTGCCCGGTGGTGATGAAACCGGCGCGCTCGTGCAGACGAATCGAAGCAGCGTTGCCGCTTTCGATGGCGGCGACCATCACATGCTTGTCGCAGGTCTTCGCCCGTTCGATCAGCACAGTCATCAGTTGCGGGCCGAGGCCGTTGCCGCGTTGGTCGCTGCGCACATACACCGAGTGCTCGACGGTGTGGCGGAAACCGTCGAACGGCCGCCAGTCACCGAACGAAGCGTAGCCGAGCACAGTGTTGTCGGCGTCGACGATCACCAGAATCGGATAGGCCTGTGCCTGACGGGCGCTGAACCACGCCTGGCGGTTGCCGAGGTCGACGGCTTGTTCATTCCAGATCGCCGTGGTGTTGAGCACGGCGTCGTTGTAGATGTCGCGGATCGCCGGCAGATCGGCGTGAACGGCATCGCGAATGGAGTAAGTCATGGCGCGGCCTCAGACGATCGGTTGGTGGACGGTGACCAGTTTGGTGCCGTCGGGGAACGTCGCTTCGACTTGAATCTCCGGGATCATTTCCGGGATGCCTTCCATCACTTGTTCGCGGCTGAGCAGGGTAGTGCCGAAGTGCATCAACTCGGCGACGGTCCGACCGTCACGCGCGCCTTCGAGCAGCGCAGCGGAGATGTAGGCCATGGCTTCCGGGTAATTGAGTTTCACGCCGCGCGCCAAACGCCGCTCGGCGACGAGGCCGGCGGTGAAGATCAGCAGCTTGTCTTTTTCGCGTGGGGTCAGGTCCATTGTGGGGTTCCATCAGGGCAGATTTGTGAGGTTCTTGCGGGTGTGGGCTGCCAGTTGGAGCAGCCCCTCACCCTAGCCCTCTCCCGAGGGAGAGGGGACTGATCTCGGTTGTTTTCAATGGCCGGTTCAGTCAGCAGAATTCGTTCAGGCAGTTAAATTCATTTCAATCGACTCGGTCAGGCTCCCTCTCCCTCCGGGAGAGGGCGGGGGGTGAGGGTTGCTTTCAGGTGCTCCATATTCTCGGTGACACCGCTTCGCGGTCCAGCAGCACCGGGCGTAGCAAGCGCCATAAATCGATCAGCCACGCACGGGCGAGCAATGCTTCGTTAGCCAGACACCGAGCCACCAACAGCCCCGGCAATTGCGTCAAATCCCCGCGCACGTCATGCCCCAGCGAACGACAACGCTCCAGCAACTCAGCATCAATCTCACCGGTGACCAACAACGTCGCAAACACCGGATGACCATCCAGCCCGATCGGCGAATCAAGCAAACCGTCGGCACCGACAATGCGCTGGCGCTCATGCCAGAGCAATCGGCCGTCGCGGCGAATATCCAGATGCGCTTGAAAATGCCCGCGATCAAAACGCTCGCCACTGGCCGGGCGACCCAACGCCACCACGTCCCAATAAAACAACCGCGCATCACCTTCAAGATCAATCGAAGTGCTCAGTTCAGCCTTGGCGGCGCTGTAGACGATGGTTTCCTGCGGCAGCCATTCCAGCGTCGCGCCGGCCGCCACTTTAAAGTCGAGTTTCTGATAAGCCGGGCCACCGGCGCGATACCACTTGGCCGCGCCGGGGCTGGTGATCTGCGCCCAGGCCTGTTGCTCGACGCGCACGCTGATGTCGAGACGATCACCGCCGGCAATTCCGCCGGGCGGATGGACGATGATGTGCTGGCACACCTCGGGGCCTTCGGCGTACAGGTGCTTTTGCACGCGCAGCGGGCCGAGGTGCCGGCGCTGAACCGGACGTGTGCAATCGCCGAAACGGGCGTAAGCGAGTTCCAGCTCGGCGTGCCAGCTCGGGGTAAACAGGGCAGGTGAAACAGTCGAATTCATGGTTTGTAATTATCGTTAGGAAGCTACAGATTAGATCGTTGCCTTAGATCGTGACCAGCCCGCGCACGCCTTCGGCCTCCATATTTTCGCCGCGACCCTGCTGCACGATCTCGCCCCGGGACATCACCAGGTATTGATCGGCCAGCTCCGCCGCGAAGTCGTAGAACTGCTCGACCAGCAAAATCGCCATGTCGCCGCGCGCCGCGAGTTTCTTGATCACCGCGCCGATCTCCTTGATCACCGAGGGTTGAATGCCTTCGGTGGGCTCATCGAGGATCAGTAAACGCGGACGACTGGCCAACGCGCGACCAATCGCCAATTGCTGTTGCTGACCGCCGGAGAGGTCACCGCCGCGACGCTGCTTCATTTGTAGCAGCACCGGGAACAATTCATAAATGAAACTTGGCACTTCTTTGGCTTCACTGCCGGGAAACCGCGACAGGCCCATCAACAGATTTTCCTCAACGGTCAGGCGGCCGAAGATTTCCCGACCTTGCGGCACGTAAGCGATTCCGGCGTGAACCCGTTGATGCGGCTTGAACGTGGTGATCGGCTTGCCTTCCCAATTCACTGCGCCTTCTTTGGCGGGCAGCAGGCCCATCAGGCATTTGAGCAGGGTGGTTTTGCCGACGCCGTTGCGCCCGAGCAGGCAGGTGACTTCGCCGACTTTTACCTCGAACGAAAGGCCGCGCAGGATGTGGCTACCGCCGTAGTACTGGTGCAGCTTGTCGACTTGCAGCATGTCCAAAATCTCCCCCGGTGATCGTTCCCACGCTCTGCGTGGGAACGCATCCCGTGACGCTCCGCGTCACATAACGGCGGACGCAGAGCGTCCATGGCGGCATTCCCACGCAGAGCGTGGGAACGATCTATTCGCAAACCTTAGCGGCCGAGGTAAACCTCGATCACGCGCTCGTTTTCCTGCACTTGCTCAAGCGAGCCTTCTGCCAGCACGCTGCCCTGGTGCAACACGGTCACATGGTCAGCAATCGAGCCGACAAACCCCATGTCATGCTCCACCACCATCAGCGAATGCTTGCCCGCCAGGCTCTTGAACAACTCAGCGGTGAACTCGGTTTCGGCATCGGTCATCCCCGCCACCGGCTCATCGAGCAGGAGCAATTGCGGATCCTGCATCAGCAACATGCCGATCTCGAGAAACTGCTTCTGCCCGTGGGACAACAACCCTGCCGGGCGATTGACCGAGGTGGTCAGGCGAATCGTCTCCAGCACTTCGCTGATACGATCCTTCTGCTCACCACTTAACCGCGCACGCAAACTGGCCCACACCGACTTGTCGGTTTTCTGCGCCAGTTCGAGGTTTTCAAACACGCTCAGCGCTTCAAACACCGTCGGCTTTTGAAACTTGCGACCGATGCCGGCCTGAGCGATTTGCACTTCGCTCATTTGCGTCAGATCCAGCGTTTCGCCAAACCACGCCTTGCCGTGACTCGGGCGAGTCTTGCCGGTGATCACGTCCATCAGCGTGGTCTTGCCCGCACCGTTGGGGCCGATGATGCAGCGCAATTCGCCGACGCCGATGTACAGATTCAGATTGTTCAGTGCGCGAAAGCCATCGAAGCTGACGCTGATGTCTTCCAGTGTGAGGATGGTGCCGTGGCGGGTGTCGAGACCCGGGCCGACGCGTTGGCCGAGGCCGATCGAGTCGCGGCTGGTGCCGGCGTCCTTGTTCGGTTCGACGGGAAAAAAGGCTGGTTCCAACATGAATTCAGCGCTCGCTGTGACTCTCATTGTTCACCTCGTTTCTTCAGCAGGCCGATCACGCCTTTGGGCAGGTACAGCGTCACGACGATGAACAGCGCGCCGAGGAAGAACAGCCAGTATTCCGGGAACGCCACGGTGAACCAGCTCTTCATGCCGTTGACCACACCGGCACCGAGCAACGGCCCGATTAGAGTTCCACGACCGCCAAGAGCCACCCAGACCGCCGCTTCAATCGAGTTGGTCGGCGACATTTCGCTCGGGTTGATGATCCCGACTTGCGGCACATACAACGCGCCGGCCAGACCACACAACACCGCACTCAACACCCAGACAAACAGCTTGAAGCCACGCGGGTCGTAGCCGCAGAACATCAAGCGGTTTTCCGCATCACGCAATGCCGTCAGCACGCGGCCAAACTTGCTCTGCGCCAATCGCCAGCCGATAAACAGACTCGCCACCAGCAACAACACCGTGGCCAGAAACAGCACCGCGCGGGTGCCCGGTTCAGTGATGCCGAAACCGAGAATCGTGCGGAAATTGGTGAAACCATTGTTGCCGCCAAACCCGGTCTCGTTGCGGAAAAACAGGAGCATGCCGGCGAAGGTCAGGGCTTGGGTCATGATCGAGAAATACACGCCTTTGATCCGCGAACGGAAGGCGAAGAAACCGAACACCAGCGCCAGCAATCCCGGCGCCAACACCACCAGACACGTCGCCCAGACGAAGCTGCTGGTGCCGGTCCAGTACCACGGCAATTCGCTCCACGACAGGAAGGTCATGAACGCCGGCAGACCATCGCCGGCAGCCTGACGCATCAGGTACATGCCCATCGCATAACCGCCAAGGGCGAAGAACAGACCGTGACCCAGCGAGAGCAAACCGGCGTAACCCCAGACCAGATCCAGCGCCAGTGCGACGATGGCGTAGCAGAGGATTTTGCCGACCAGCGTCAGCGTATACGCCGAGATGTGCAGCGCATTGTCGGGCGACAACAACGACAGCAGCGGCAGGGCGATCAGCAGGGCGAGGATTACCGCACCGATGGCAATGGTGACTTTCGGCCCGGCCTTTTGCGTGGCCGTGACTAACAGAGGCTGGTTCATCAGTCGATCACCCGTCCTTTCAGTGCGAAGAGGCCTTGCGGACGTTTCTGGATAAACAGAATGATCAGCGCGAGGATCAGGATCTTGCCGAGCACCGCACCGATCTGCGGTTCGAGAATCTTGTTGGCGATGCCCAGGCCGAATGCTGCGAGCACGCTGCCGGCCAACTGGCCGACGCCGCCGAGCACCACCACCAGGAACGAGTCGATGATGTAGCTCTGACCGAGGTCGGGGCCGACGTTGCCGATCTGGCTCAGCGCCACTCCGCCGAGGCCGGCGATGCCCGAGCCGAGGCCGAAGGCGAGCATGTCGACGCGACCGGTCGGCACACCGCAGCAAGCCGCCATGTTGCGGTTCTGCGTAACGGCGCGGACGTTGAGGCCCAAGCGCGTTTTGTTCAGCAGCAACCAGGTCAGCACCACCACGAACAGTGCGAAAGCGATGATCACGATGCGGTTGTACGGCAGCACCAGATTCGGCAGCACTTGAATACCGCCGGACAGCCACGCCGGGTTGGCGACTTCAACGTTCTGCGCGCCGAACAACAAACGCACCAGTTGAATCAGCATCAGGCTGATGCCCCACGTGGCGAGCAATGTTTCCAGTGGGCGGCCGTAGAGGTGACGAATCACCGTGCGCTCCAGTGCCATGCCGATTGCTGCGGTAACGAAGAACGCCACCGGCAATGCGATCAACGGATAAAACTCGATGGCTTGCGGTGCGTAGCGCTGGAACATCAACTGCACCACATACGTCGAGTAGGCGCCGAGCATCAGCATCTCGCCGTGGGCCATGTTGATCACGCCGAGCAGACCGAAAGTGATGGCCAGACCGAGTGCCGCCAACAGCAGGATCGAGCCAAGGGACATGCCGCTAAAGGCCTGACCGAGGATCTCACCGATCAGCAGTTTGCGTTTGACTTGAGCAAGGCTGGTTTCGGCGGCGGTGCGCACCGTGGCATCAGCTTCGACGCCGGGTTCGAGCAAACCTTCGAGGCGCGTACGGGCCAGTGGATCGCCGGTTTCGCCGAGCAATCGCACGGCGGCGAGGCGCACGGCGGGGTCAGTGTCGACCAGTTGCAGATTGGCCAGCGCCAGGCTCAGGGCGGCGTGGACGCTGTCATCTTTTTCGCCAGCGAGTTGCTGGTCGAGGAATTTCAGCTGCGCGGGTTTCGCGCTTTTCTGCAATTGCTGCGCGGCAGTCAGACGGATTTTGGCGTCGGCGGCGAGCAATTGATGGCTGGCCATCGCGGTGTCGATCAGACCCCGCAGGCGATTGTTCAGGCGCAGGGTTTTTGGCTGGCCATCGATGGTCAACTCGCCTTGTTGCAGGGCGTTGATCAGTTCGATACGCGCCGGATCGGGCTGCGCGGCCCAGGTTTCCAGCAGTTTGGCCTGTTGCACGGGATTGGCCGCGACGAAGTCTTCGGCATCGCCGGCGTGGGCGAGCATTGGCAGCAACAGTGCGATGGCGAGAAGCAAGCGGTGTATGGCAGTGCGCATATGCGTGGCCTTGCGTAGTGATCGTTCCCACGCTCCGCGTGGGAATGCAGCCCGGGACGCTCCGCGTCCCCAAAGCGGACGCAGAGCGTCCGTTGAGGCATTCCCACGCAGAGCGTGGGAACGATCAGGTTGAGCGGGATAACTCAGTTGCTCTTCACCGCATAATCCGGCTTCTTGTCGTTGCCCTGAATGAACGGGCTCCACGGTTGCGCACGGATCGGCCCTTCGGTCTGCCACACGACGTTGAACTGACCATCAGCCTGAATCTCGCCGATCATCACCGGTTTGTGCAGGTGGTGGTTGGTCTTGTCCATGGTCAGCGTGTAGCCCGACGGCGCCGCAAAGGTCTGCCCGGCCAGCGCTTCACGCACCTTGTCGACGTCAGTGGATTTGGCTTTCTCAACCGCTTGCGCCCACATGTGGATGCCGACGTAAGTGGCTTCCATCGGGTCGTTGGTCACGGCTTTGTCCGCGCCTGGCAGGTTGTGTTTCTTCGCGTAGGCTTTCCAGTCAGCGACGAATTTCTTGTTCGCCGGGTTCTCGACGGATTCGAAGTAGTTCCACGCCGCGAGGTTGCCCACCAGTGGTTTGGTGTCGATGCCGCGCAGTTCTTCTTCGCCGACCGAGAACGCCACGACTGGTACGTCGGTGGCTTTCAAACCCTGGTTGGCCAGTTCTTTATAGAACGGCACGTTGGAGTCGCCGTTGACCGTCGAGATGACCGCAGTCTTGCCACCGGCGGAGAATTTTTTGATGTTGGCGACGATGGTTTGATAGTCGCTGTGACCGAACGGCGTGTAGACCTCTTCGATGTCCTTGTCGGCCACACCTTTGGAGTGCAGGAACGAACGCAGGATTTTGTTGGTGGTGCGCGGGTAGACGTAGTCGGTGCCGAGCAGGAAGTAGCGTTTGGCGCTACCGCCTTCTTCGCTCATCAGATATTCAACCGCCGGGATCGCTTGCTGGTTTGGCGCGGCGCCGGTGTAGAAGACGTTCGGCGACATCTCTTCGCCTTCGTATTGCACCGGGTAGAACAGCAGACCGTTGAGCTCTTCGAACACCGGCAACACCGATTTACGTGACACGGAAGTCCAGCAGCCGAACACCACGGCGACCTTGTCCTGAGTCAGCAACTGCCGGCCTTTCTCGGCGAACAGCGGCCAGTTCGATGCCGGGTCAACCACCACCGGCTCGAGCATCTTGCCGTTGACGCCGCCCTTGGCGTTGATCTCGTCGATGGTCATCAGCGCCATGTCTTTGAGCGACGTTTCGGAGATCGCCATGGTGCCGGACAACGAATGCAGAATCCCGACCTTGATGGTCTCGGCGGCCTGGACAGTCCAGGTCATGCCCATCGCGGCAATCGATGCCGTGAGTGTGAAAGCCTTGATCAAACTGCGACGCTTCATTGTGCGATCTCCATGAACATTTGAAGTTTTTTTGGTTGGCAGATGCGGACGACTGAAGGCTGTTTTGCAAGGGCTGTGCCCGGTCGGGTTCAGGCAGGAAAATGTCGTGTTAGAGCGCTTGCGCGGTTTTGCGCTGCACCACGAAGGGACGCGCAGGGCGCGTTGGTGCATGCGGTCGCGCCACTTTGGGGCGCGAAAAATCATGTGTAGGAGCTGCCGAAGGCTGCGATCTTTTGATCTTGATCGTTCCCACGCTCTGCGTGGGAATGCAGCCGCGGACGCTCCGCGTCCAAAGATCAAAAGATCGCAGCCTTCGGC